>JAHZAR010000144.1 GCA_019423835.1 Clostridiales bacterium
GGACTGATGTCCGTATTAACCGTGACAATCTGATCAATCTTCCAGTCTTGACCAACAAGAGAAAGATGGCATTTGGCAAGAATCACGAAGCCGCCGCTTTGCTGATTCTTGTCATTTTTTACATTGGTATGGTTGAGGACAACAGAAAAAGTCTCCGCACCGGTATCATCTGCCTTAGAATAAATGCGCTGTACTTCACAAGATGACGTCCAGGTTGTATCAGGGGAGACAGAAGAATCGCCAGCTCCAGACGGAGCGTCCTCCTTGGGCTTGTATTTTTGAGCCAATTCTTCTGTCATATAAGTCTTATAGGCTTCCCACTTTTCCATAGGGGAACCACTCTGGCTCTGTGCATAAAAAATATCCAGGAATCCCCGGGTCACTTCTTCAGCCTGCGACAAGGAAGGAGATGCAGGATCAGAATTACCTAGAGAGGAATCATCCTGTATGAGAATAGGGATCTGTTTCAGCTGTTCTTTCAATTCTTTGTTTTCCTGTAAGAGGATCTGATTGCTGGAATCCATAGCAGCGCAATCCCTCCATGCAGATTGCAGCAGATATAAACCACCGGCAAAAGCGGCGGCTGCTGCCAAAACCAAAACAGCAATCATTCTCTGTGCCTTTGTATTCATATTAAAAACCTCACTTTTGAGCAATATTAGGTAAAAATTCCAGAGGATCAACCGGCTGTCCACCCTTTGTCATCCGAAAGTGGAGATGAGGGCCGGAGCTGCTGCCGATGATCCCCTCGCCGATGATGGCGATCTGCTGCCCAGCTTCTACGGTTTCGCCCGGAGAAACCAGGATCTTATCAATATGTCCATACTGTAAGACCGTACCCAGGCCAAGATCCAGCTCGATATAATTGCCATATCCGCCAGGATCGTTATCATACCCGGCAACGGTAATAACCCCTCTGGCAATAGCAACTACCGGTGTACCTCCGCCTTCCCCGGCAATGTCGATACCATTGTGCAGTACACCATCCCGATCCCCGAAGGGAGAGAAAATTTTAGTACGGCCGGGTGCAGGCCAGACATAGCCATAAACGCTTTGATTGGAATTATAGCGGCGTCCGGAAGAATAATACCCCCAAATGGTCTCAGCGTATTTTGGAATCCCATAGGGCTGGGGATATTTCATTCCGTTAGAAAGCAGGTATTCTTTCCACCAGTCGCTGGCAGCTTGGATTTCCGAGTATTCTGTGGCGTTTTCCAGAGTATAAACCCCATCATAATTCTGCTGTACCCAGGAAACATACCCAGTTCCAAAATTATAGGTCTGGAAAGCTACCTTCAAATGTGGTTCATCATCAGGAGACGTCACACCAGCCAAATCAGCGGCTTTTTTAAATTCTTGTACCCCGCATTCAATGGAATACTGGACGTTTTCAATCCCATTCGGGACTTTGGGGTATCGGGTATTAAACTCCCCTTCTGATGCCTGCATTATATCGGCTCCCAATCCACCAGATTCTCCTTGTATAATGGCTAGAAGAACATCGGTATATTCTGAAATGCCGAAATCTGTCGCACAAGAAAAAACACTTGGCCTCCAGATTTCTACCATTTCCGGAAATTTGCCAGCACCAGAAGGTTTATTTAGATCATTGGAGGAAGAATCCTTTCCTCCTCCTCCGATAACGCCAACTACAGCTGTCACCATCAGGATCAGGAACAAAAACCCTAAGACTGGAAGGGAAGAAAAAAAGGCCAGGATCTTTTTCATGGCAGATCTTCCACCTCCTGCTGCTTTCCCTGTTCTCTCAGAGCCGCTTGCCCAACCTCCCGCATCAGCTGGTCATAGACCTGCTGATTTACAAAGTTTACTTCTTTATGAAGCATCCGTTTCAGATCAGGAATCGGAGATTTTGAGGATACCGCTGAATAGCGGACAGGAGAAAAAACAGGGCGGCATTCATGAGATTTCCCAGAATCTTTTGCAGTTTCCCGCATAGCCCGAAGGATAGAATTTCCCAGGCGGGTATAGAGGTCTTTCATCTTGGTTTCCCGGTACTGCTGATAGCGTCCGGCCTGTTTGTCTCCGCTGCCATAAGCCCTTTTCCAGAACTCCCCCTGCCGTTTGAGAAGCCCGTCCAGCTGCTGCATATCCTTTTGGCAGTAAGTGTCCAGATACAGCTTGGAAAGGCGGTCAATCTCCGGACGAAGATGGGTCATAACGGTCATATTGTATTTCCAAAGCCTGCGGTCATGGGGAAGCTGCCGGAAAATCTTCCAGTACTGCTGCTCCAGTTTCTGATCCTGATGGATCTGTTGTACTGCTCCGGAAATCATGTTCTGCCGGATGATCTGGTTGATCTGATTCAGCTGCAAAGACTGGTCGGCAATATGATTGACCACACAGGACTTTGCAGCGTCAATGGAGGACAGCTTTACCTTCCCTCTGTATTCTCCATTCTCCATTTTGGGACGGGAAGGGTGAGGTTCGGCAATGGCAATATGTACGTGGAGATTATCCGTATTATAGTGGACGGCAGCGCTCCAAACAGCTCCTTCCATCTTTTCCTTTTTGAGAAAAACATTCATGGAAGCACGGGTAATTTCCCGCAGACGGCTGATATCGGTATCACCTGTCCTGGGATCAAAGATCCCGTATTCCTGAAGGAAGCGGTTATCAAAAGAAATTACATTCTGCCACATGGGGCTGTGGTTCCGCTGCGCCTGCTGGAAACGTCCTTTCAGTACCTTTTTCTGTTTCTGTGACAGGGAATCCATACCAGCAGTAAAAAGAGCACTGGTATGTTCCGGCAAAAGATTGGAGCGCTGCTTTTCAGGGTTGTCCATATAGAAATCTGTGTAGGCAGAATATTGTGTCCAGGTTTCATTGCGCACTGCTTCTTCCCGGTCGATATAGTCCATGTAGCTTTGGAAAACAGAGGAATGTGGGATTACAAATTTTGACATGAGGGTAACGCCCGGCACTTCCTGTTTCATTCGCTATTGCCCCCCTGATAAGATTTTCCATTCCGATCCACAGCCTTCTGCCGAAGCTCCTCCTTACGAAGTTTCCACAGTTCTTCTGCACGGTTCAGCTGTGCCGAAGGTGCTTCATACAGAGACTGGAAATCACTGTATCCGGAAAGAGAATTCAGAAGCATCTGGTTGATGGAAGATACCTTGTCAATGCGGTTAACAGCCGCCAGCAGACGTGTCAGGGAAGGGGTAATCTCAGATGTAATGTTCGCCGCCAACAACCGGAGCATTTGGTTTTCCACAGTACCGGGACTTCGGTCCCGGCACTCCCGGATCAGCTGGGAAAGGGCAGCGGACAGGTTGGGAAGATGGTTTTCTTCCCGGTAGGATTCCAGCCATTCCACATCCGATTCCGGAAGATAAAAATGCCTTTTTGTCTTCTCCAATTTGGTTCATCTCCAATCTTTTCGGGTTTGATTTTTTTCTTTTCCGGTAGATAATTGTTGCAGTGTCAGTGTGTTGTTTTCAATGACAGTTAAGCATTTTTCCAGAAGCATTTTGTACCGGGATTCCATCCCGGTAAAGGTCTGTATGGAGATCATTTCCTCCAGCATCTGGATCAAAAAAGTATTGCGGGAAAGATTTTTTTCTTCCGCCATCTGTTCAATCGTCCGGACGATTTTCGGGTCAAGATTGCGTATAATAATGTCCATTTCTTCACTCATTTCTAAAAAAAGTCTTGTGGGACTTTTGTGGGATTTTTGTGGAACATTTTGTGGGACATTGGCCAAATTTGTGATATCACGATAAACCCAGGCTCTGCCTGGGATAGCACGGTACGTGATATCATTTTTTCCTTATGCTCTTTACCACTTTTTTCCCTTCAGTTTTTTTCCGAGTTCGACCCTGCTTCCATCTCCGAATCCTGCATCTTTTTGAGGAGCAGGACGAGCTTTTCCCGCCCAGCTTCCTGCTGATTTTGCAGCTGTAGGATCTCATCTTCTAGAGACAGGATCTGTGATTCTTTTCCTGCCATAGCAGATTCCGATTGCTTCACTTCTTCCTGGGTCTGATAGGCCTGTTCCTCTTGTAACAGACGGATGTCCTCTTTCAGATTTTGAATGCTTTGCTGCGCTGATTGGATCTGTTCTTCTGCCTGGGGAATGGCTTGCGCCGCAGACAGGAGAAGAATTTCCATGGCTTCAATTTGCAGCTCCCTTCCCTGAGAAGAAAGGTAGACATTATGGGGAAGCTCATCAGAAGCAGCCTTAAATTCCGCAGCTGTTTTTGTTGAAGAAGAAGTCGTGGTTGTATCTGCGCCGGATTGCAGCTGCGACACATTATCTGTAATAGACAGCCGGATCTTTTCCCCTGGGGGAAAAGACACCGACACAGCCAGGACGCCGTCCTCCCACCAGAGGATAGAGGCGTCATATTTTGCAACCGCCGCCCGGGCAGATACAGAAAAATCAAGCCTTGGATTGCTGCCGGTATCCTCTACAGAAAACCATGCTTCCGAGTATTCGGTGGAAGGGTTGTACTGCCATTTAAGAAGGGTCAGCGAGACATCGGCAGAGGATTTTTGCTGCTGCCCAACAGGAGAAGAAAAGGAACTGGACAGATCGGGAAACCACCATCCGCTGGAAA
>JAHZAR010000145.1 GCA_019423835.1 Clostridiales bacterium
GCAGAGGCTGTTCCTATGGCCTCCTCCAGCATATCCTTAATCTCATCCACCGTCGTCGGCGGAATAATGCGATAGATCAGATAGCGCGCCGTTTCCTTGAGCATTCCGGTGAGTCTTCCATTCTCATCCCGCTCAATCTCTCCTCCCTCCGGGTTCTCAGTCTCCTCTGTAATTCCCGCGAGCTCCAGGGCCATGGAATTGACTGCCACCATATGCTCGCAGACTCTTGTAAATACAATGGGGTGAGCCGTAGAAATCCGATCCAGGTCTTCCCTGCTCGGCGGCCGGTTTTCACTCAGGAACACCTGATTCCATCCACGTCCTGATACCCAGGCACCAGCGGGGATCTGCTTTTCCTCAATATACTTCCGGCACTGCTCCACCATCTCGTCAATAGAGGAAGCCCTGCTGCAGTCGAACTTGGACAGGCCATAGGCGTAGTTCAGCAGGTGCAGGTGGCTGTCGTTAAAACCGGGAAGGACCGTCTTTCCTCCCAGATCCACAGTTGCACAGCCCTCTCCCGCCGCCTTCAGAACCTCTTCTATTGTTCCCACACAGGCAAATTTCTCCCCGTCCACCAGAAAGGCCTCCGCCCGGCTGAAATGTTCGTCTGCGGTAATCACGTTTCCATTAATAAATGCTGTCTTCATACGCTGATTCCTCCTTCTGCCGATTATGAGAGCAAAATCTGTGCCACAGAAGAAGAGGATGGCTGTACAGCTGCTGATATGCTCCGAAAGCTGGAAACGAAAGGCGAAACAGGGCGGAAATGAAGGGGAATGCGCAGAAAAGGAACGGCCTCCCAGCTGTTTCAGCAGGAAAGCCGCCGCCTGAGAACGCAAAAAAACGGTCCCGTAGGGAATGATTTTTTTACAAACTGACATCATGAACGCTGCAGGTACGCATTCCACCTCCCGGAGACGGCTGCGTATATTTCACATCTCATGCAGAGATTGTACTGATTCTATCTGCTTCTGGCCGAAGCTGCCCTGAGATATTACTATCCGGGAGGAGGAATGATAGCATGGACGGTTCCAGGCAGCACCAGGTCCTGCAGAAGATCATCCTGCAGAATTCCCGGAGTCCTGCAAATACCATAATGGCCGACAGGCCATCATTGCTGCCCTGTCACAAGCCCTATCAGAACAGCTGCCGCCGTGAGCGCCGCCAGAAACGTCACATTCCACCTGGTGAATACCCTCAGAAATTTCCCTTTCTGCTGTGGGAATTCTCTCGTATAAAACTTATATGTAATCAGGCTCGCCAGGGAGGCGATCAGTGTCCCAAGCCCTCCCAGGTTCACCCCTGTGAGCAGCGGCACAATCTGCTCTGTAAACCCGGAAAGCAAAATAGCCGCAGGTACGTTGCTGATGATCTGGCTGGCCAGAATGCCTGTGAGAAGCTCTCTGCCCTGGATTACAGCCATCAGAAGACGGCTCACCTCGTCAATCCGCTTCACATTTCCAATGAACACGAAGAAGCAGAGAAATGTGAGAAGGAGCATATAGTCGATTCCCTGCAGGATTTTTCGGTCGCACAGGTACACGGCTGCGGCCACGGCACAGAGAACCGGCAGGAAGGGAAGCACCCGAAAGACTACCAGAAAGCAGAGAATCAGAAGTCCCAGATACAGGCCAAGACGGCGCAGGAAAGTTTTCACCGGAAGATTCAGAGCTCCCATGCTCACCTCCACCCGGATTCTTTCCTTCTTCTCAAAAAAGAGAACTCCGCACAGCAGGACGGCCGCCAGAACCGTGTAGGGAAGAACCGCCCCCAGGAACTCTCCCATAGAGATGCCAGAACTGGAGTACAGGTACAGGTTCTGCGGATTTCCCACCGGCGTAGCCATACTTCCCAGGTTGGCCGCGATGGTTTCCAGCACCGTGATCTTTAACAGGCTCTTCTCCTTCCCCGTCATCTGAAACACCAGAATGGTAAAGGGAACGAAGGTGATAAGGGCTACGTCGTTGGTAATGATCATGCTGGAAAAAAAGCACAGAAACACCAGCACAAAGGAAAGCCTCCTTACATTCCCGGCCCCGGCCAGAAGCCTCTGCCCAAGGAGGGTAAAGACTCCGATGGACTGGAAGCCGCCCACCACCGCCATCAGGCAGAACAGGAGGGCCAGCGTCCTGTAGTCCGGATAGGACAGGTACACAGCATCCGGCGGTACAAGGATCATGGATGCCAGAGCCAGGACGGCCGCGCAGCAGAGAACCGTTTCTTTTTTGAAAAATTCAAGGCACGTTTTCATATTTTTTCCTCATTTTTATATCCAGATTTTCTGAAAAACATGGTTCAGGCCGGGTTCATCTCATTTACACCTGAAAAGGACTGCCGAAGCTTCCCTCCGGACAGTCCTCCTGATGCATGTGTGCAATTTAATCTTCTATCTCAGCTCTGTCTTTCCGCCCATGTACGGTCTTAATACCTCCGGGATTTTCACAGAGCCGTCAGCCTGCAGATTGTTCTCCAGGAAGGCAATCAGCATACGGGGCGGAGCCACTACCGTATTGTTCAGGGTGTGGGCAAAGTATTTGCCGTTCTCTCCGTTTACGCGGATCTTTAACCTGCGCGCCTGAGCGTCTCCCAGGTTGGAGCAGCTTCCCACCTCGAAGTATTTCTTCTGCCTTGGGGACCATGCCTCCACATCGACAGATTTCACCTTCAGATCCGCCAGATCGCCGGAGCAGCACTCCAGTGTCCTTACCGGGATATCGAGAGAGCGGAACAGATCCACGGTATTCTGCCACAGCCTGTCAAACCACATCTTGCTTTCTTCCGGCTTGCAGACAACGATCATCTCCTGCTTTTCAAACTGATGGATCCTGTATACGCCTCTCTCCTCGATTCCATGGGCGCCCTTCTCCTTTCTGAAGCATGGGGAATAGCTTGTCAGCGTCTTTGGAAGCTCCTCCTCCTTTAGAACGGTATCAATAAACTTTCCGATCATGGAATGCTCACTTGTTCCGATCAGATAGAGATCCTCTCCCTCGATCTTATACATCATGGCATCCATCTCGGCAAATCTCATCACGCCTGTCACCACATTGCTGCGGATCATGAAAGGCGGAACGCAGTAGGTAAAGCCTCTGTCGATCATAAAGTCTCTGGCATAGGAGATCACTGCAGAGTGGAGCCTTGCAATATCCCCCATCAGATAATAGAAGCCGTTTCCGGCAACTTTTCTGGCACTGTCCAGATCGATTCCGTTAAAGCGCTCCATAATCTCTGTATGGTATGGAATCTCAAAGTCCGGCACAACCGGCTCGCCGTATTGCTGAACCTCCACATTCTCGCTGTCATCCTTTCCAATCGGAACAGACGGATCGATAATGTTCGGGATCGTCATCATGATCTTTGTGATTCTCTCGGAGAGATCCTTCTCCTTCTCCTCAAGCTCAGCCAGACGTGCCGCGTCCTCGCCTACCTTCTTCTTGAGCTCCTCAGCTTCCTCTTTCTTTCCCTGAGCCATCAGGGCGCCGATCTGCTTTGCAATCTTATTCTTTCCTGCACGCAGATCATCTGCCTCCTTCTTGGCAGCACGGTTTTCCGCATCCAGGGCGATCACCTCATCCACTAACGGCAGCTTGCTGTCCTGAAATTTATTCCTGATATTCTGTTTTACAATCTCAGGGTTTTCTCTGACAAATCTTAAATCTAACATATCTTCCTCCTGCGGCGGTTCTGGAAAGCCGCCTCTGTTTTCATAGACCTGTCCTCGATTATACTACAGTTTTCTTTTTATGAAAAGACTATTTTCCCCATTTCCCTGCTTTTTGACAGCAGTTCGGCCTCCCGCCCGACAGAGGCAGTCTGAGCTGACAGGATTTCCTGCCGAATGAGAAAGCCGGGCGGTTACGCTTTCGGCCGCTGTTCCGCCATGCGCAGAAGAGATGGAAGGCACTCCTCAATGCACAGGCCCTCTTTCTCGGGAACCTGGAGTTCCTCCGACCGCTCCACACATTTTCGTGTAAAGGAGGCGGCCTTCTTCACACATTCCGTAAGAGGTAAACCTCTGACCATCAGGGCGGCCGTCACGGCAGAAAACACATCCCCGGTTCCGTGCCTGCGGCTCTCCGCATGCCTGGTGCTTAAGAATACCGGTTCCCCTCCCTTCTCAAGAACCACGTTCAGGATGGAATGCCCCTTCACAACACCGGTCAGCACCACAGCGCCAGGCCCCATAAACAGGAGCTTGTAGGCCAGATCGGAGAGCTCCCGCCGGGTCCATCCCTTCTCACGCCAGGGAGTTTCTGTCAGGGCACAGGCCTCCGTCAGATTCGGTGTGATTACATCTGCATACTGGATCAGCTCCCGCATCCCCTCACAGAGCTCCGGCGTACAGGTACGGTAAAATCTTCCATTATCCCCCAGAACCGGATCCACGAGAAGCCTCGTTCCCTCCTGTTTAAAGTGGCTGATAAAATCTGTCACAATCTGCACCTGCCTGACAGAGCCCAGAAATCCGGTGGCAATGCCGTCGAAGGTAAAGCCCTGCCTCTTCCACTCTTCAATATAGGGCCCCATCCGCTCTGTAGAATCATCAAAATAGCGGTTTGGGTACCCGG
>JAHZAR010000146.1 GCA_019423835.1 Clostridiales bacterium
AGCCAGGTCGTCCCTGCGGTCACGGTGTCTTCCATCTTATGGGTCTTAATCAGCCCAATTCCCCTCTCTGCTGCCTCAAGCCCTGTCCTCTCCTCCCCGGTACTCCTCGTAAGCCCCATCAGCTCATTGGCTACCGTAAGCTGTCCGCCCCAGTCGCCTATCTTCTCAGCCTCCGACATCCAGTATTTCAAATGCTCCATCGCCCTTTCCGGCTCATCCTGTTCCAGCATCCAATCCAGCTTCTCAATAACCTCCTGAACCGGAATCCGCCGGCATGTATCCTGCTTTTTCATCTCTGTGCTCTCCATCTGTCTTTCCTGGTCAACCGGCCGCCAGACTGCCCTGTTTCATTCCTCACAAGTCGGAACTGCTGCAGCTGACGCGCCCCTGATATTCACTTTCTATAATTTCAAACATCTCCTCCGGGCTTTCCCTGCAGCCATTTTTCAGCCACATTTTTATGATTTGGGTGATGCCGCCTTTGAAAAATTCTATATGATACTCAATAAACTGATTATGGAAATGTTCCTGCGCCAGCCTGGAATCATAAACAGTAATTTTATAGTTACTGTCATATCCCAGTTTAAAATATGTCTGATAGAAAATCTGGTTATCCTGAATATGGCGGAATAATTTCAGATAGTCATTGCTGTTAAATCCCTGTGTAATTTCGTTTTCATACAGATCCGGCCAATGATTTTCCAGACGTTCTCGAATGGTGTCGGCCAGTCCATAGATATCGGAATAATTTGCATAGAACGTGGTACGGTTTAGCCCCGCTCTTTTACAGATATCCGAAACACTGAGCTCATTCAGTTCCTTCGTTTGAATCAGATTTTCCGCTCCTGCTCCTATTATACTGAATTTACAAAGAAACAACAACTGTTGTCCTAATAAATTCAGGAGGTACTTTCAGATGAAAAAAGCAGTTTTGCCGCAATAGTATTCGGAACTGTCAGCGCAGTTTTGTTTGCGCTCGGTATGTGCTTCAGCATGGCTTGGAACAGAATGGTCATGGGCGTGGTGAGCGGTCTCACGGGAGCCGCCGCCTGCACCTTGGTACTGGCGCTCGGCATATCTCTTATGACGAAGTCTGCAGGAAAGGGAGAAAACGCTGAAGAGGCAAGGGAAAGGCTGAAACAGAAACGTCAATAGTTCCGCCACGTTTTATCCGGAGTATTGCTCCTTCTGCGGTCACTGAACCAAAAAAAGAGGAACCTTTTGTTTTGAAGCTGCAAAAGGTTCCCTTTTTCATCATGACATGGTTTTTTACAGAAACACCTTTCTTCCCCCCGCGTCCGGTATCCCCAGTTCCTCTCTGTACTTGGCCACCGTCCGTCTGGAAATGGCAAACCCTCTCTCTTCCAGCTTTTCCGCCAGAATTCTGTCGCTGAAGGGCTTCTTTTTATTTTCCTCCCGGATAATCTCTGTCAGGGCATTCTTCACCTCCTGAACAGAAACGGCTCTTCCGCTTCTTCCCTTCTCCTCCGAAATCCCCCTGGAAAAGAAGTAATTCATCGGGTAAATCCCCCAGGCACACTGGAGATACTTCTGGCGCACAGCGCGGCTGACTGTGGACTCGTGGATTCCAATCATCTCCGCCACCTCGCTCTGCTTCAGCGGCTTCAGATGGGAAGGCCCTTTCTCAAAAAACTCACTCTGAAGCATCAGGATCGTTTTCGTCACATTCATGATCGTCCGGCCCCTCTGCTCCATGCAGGTACGTATCCACTCTGCCTGCCTGAGCTTTTCTCTCAGATAATCATGAACCTGAGAGGAATCTGACTGCACTGCCATTTTCCGGTAGTAGTCGTTGATCTCGATCGTCGGATAAGTGCTCTCATTGAGCAGAATCTCAAAGCGATCGGCAAATTTCACTACCGTCACATCAGGAATCAGATAGGAAAGCTGCTCCCGGGATGCGAAGTGACTTCCGGGCCTTGGATTCAGATTTCTGATAGCCTGACAGATCTCCGCTGTTTCTTCCACGGAAAGATGCACCTTTTTTGCAATCACCGGAATCTTGTTAGCTGCCAGAAGCTCCAGATGCTCTCTCACAATCTCCTCAGCAGCCGGAGAGTCCATCCGGTTTCTCTTCAGCTGCAGGAGAAGGCACTCGCTCAAATTCCTGGCAAACACCCCTGCCGGTTCCAGTGTCTGAAGCTGTGAAAGAATCTCCTCCACCCGCTCCTTTGGCTCATGAAACCGCTCTGCCACTGAGCTCAGCGGCTCATCCAGGTATCCCCTGTCGTCCAGACTCTCCATCAGATAGGTGATGATCTCCTCATCCTTCCCGGACAGCTCTTTCAGACTGATCTGTGACCAGAGATAGTCCTGCAGAGATTCCCCGTCCTCCTGCCGGAACTTCCAGTCATCATTCCCCTCCTCGTCGTCTCTGGACTCGTGCATATACGTATCGCGGTTTCTGTCGCTCAGTGATTCCAGCCACTGGTACTTTGCCATACGCTCATCCTCCGGCGACGGCTGGCTCAGATCCACGACAGGATTTTCCAGAAAAATTTCCCCCAGCTTTTCACACAACTCCTGCACTCCCATCTGAAGGATTTCATTTGACAGGATCATTTTCTGTGACAATGCCTGCGTCTGCTCTGCTTTAATAAATAGTTCTGTCCTCACTTCTTCTTCCCCTCTTCTGCACTGATTCCTGTAAATGTCACCAAAAGTCTCCACTGTCCTGACAGCCGCAAAGAGGGACTGTCTTTCCAAATATGAAAGACAGTCCCTGACAGCTATTTCATTGTATTTAATTTTACCATAACTTTATAGAAAAAATCAATCTTTTTCAGCCTCTGCTGCTCTCGCCTCAACCTCTCTCTTCTGAACATCTCCCGGAGCCTGCTCATAGCGGCTGAACTCATAGGAATAAACTCCGATGCCGCCAGTCATAGAGCGCAGGTCTGTGTTATAGCCGTAAAGCTCAGACATCGGCACATCTGCCTCAATAATCTGTTTTCCGTGATGGTCTGAGTTCATACCCAGCACACGTCCTCTTCTGCGGTTCAGGTCTCCCATTACATCTCCGGTAAACTTATCCGGCACTGTCACCTTCAGAGAGGCAATCGGCTCAAGAAGTACCGGATTGGCATCCATAAAGCCCTTCTTGAAGGCCATGGTAGCCGCCATCTTGAAGGCAAGCTCAGAGGAGTCCACCGGATGGTAGGAACCGTCTACCAGAGTTGCCTTTAATCCTACAACCGGATACCCGGCCAGAGGTCCCTTGAGAACGCATTCCTGGATTCCCTTCTCAACAGCCGGGAAGTAGTTCTTCGGAACAGCGCCGCCGAACACTCTCTCCTCAAATACGTACGGTTTTTCCAGATCGCCGGACGGCTCAAATTCCATCTTTACATCACCATACTGGCCATGCCCGCCTGACTGCTTCTTATATTTGCCCTGAACCTCCACCTTCTTTCTCAGAGTTTCGCGGAAGGCAAATTTCGGTTTGCTGAGCACCACGTCAACCTTATAGCGGTTTAACAGCTTGCTCACCACTACTTCCAGCTGCTGATCGCCGATTCCATAGAGAAGGGACTGGCGGTTTTCCACATCATTGACTGTGCGCAGCGTCAGATCCTCCTCCATCAATTTGGAGAGGGCGCTGGAAATCTTGTCCTCGTCTCCTTTTGTCCTGGCAGCGTATGCCATGTAGGTATACGGTGTGGAAATCTTCGGTTTGTGGTAGACAATCGGCGCGGTGCGGACTGCCATGGTATCTCCCGTCTGGGTTACGGTGAGCTTTGCCACAGCTCCGATATCGCCGGCCCTCAGCTCAGGAACCTCGATGGCATCCTTTCCTCTCAGCACATACACCTTCTGAACCTTCTCCTCCGCATCCTTATTGACATTGTAGATCACCGAATGAGGCCTTAAGGTTCCCGTACAGATTTTCATCAGAGAATACTTTCCGATAAACGGATCTACCACTGTCTTGAACACCTTGGCTGACAGGGAAACGTCGTCATTATACTTAGCTGTAAAGCGCTCGCCGTTGGAGACATCCACGCCGACGCACTCAAATTTGTCCGGTGACGGGAAGTATTTGTCGATGGCCTGCAGCAGGTGGGAAAAGCCCTGGGCATTCACGCCGGAGCCCATCAGCACCGGAACAATATTTCCCTCGATGACATGCTCCCTGAGGGCAGCGGAAATCTCCTCCTGGGTAAACTCCTCGCCGGAGAAATAGCGCTCCATATACTCCTCACTGGTTTCCGCAACTGCTTCGATCAGGGCGTCTCTCACAATTCCCAGGTTTTTCTTTGTGTACTCCGGAATCTCGCACTCTTCATAGTCGCTCAGATTGGTGAAGCGGCGGCCTCCCATCTTCACTACATTGACAAAGCCTACAAATTTCTCATTCTCACGGATCGGAACCTGGAACGGTGCAATCTTTCTGCCGAACCGTTTTTCCAGCTTCAGGATAAGCTCACGGAAGCTGGCCTGATCGTCATCCATATTCGTCACAAAAATCAGTCTCGGAAGCCTGTACTCCTCACACAGCTCCCACGCCTTCTCCGTGCCGACCTCAATGCCTGCCTTGCAGTTTATCACG
>JAHZAR010000147.1:0-1855 GCA_019423835.1 Clostridiales bacterium
TCCCAAGCTGTGTGCCGGCAGTGCCGGGCTGTGAGAATGCCGGAGCCGAGTTTTTTGCAGAGGATATCGATGCTCTGGCCGGTCTTGAGAGAGCAGTGGGACTGGCGGAGGTCATGGATTTTTACGGAGTGATGTACGGGGATGACCGGATGATGGATATTATTGAGGCTGCTGAGAAAAACGGACTGTATCTGCAGGGTCATGCCCCGTCCGTGACAGGAAGGCAGCTTTCCGCTTATCTGATCGGAGGGCCGTGGACCTGTCACGAAACGACAACAGGACCGGAAGCCAGGAAGAAGCTCAGAAGCGGAATGTATGTGGATGCCAGGGAAAGCTCCATCACGAGAAATGTGGAGGCTATCTGGGATGGAATCAGGGATCAGAGGTTCTTTGACACCCTGACCCTCTGCAGCGATGACAGGGAGAGCGATGATCTCCTCCACGCAGGCCACATGAATGCAGTGGTCAGAAAAGCCATCAGCTGCGGTATGGATCCAGTTCTGGCGATCAAGAGCGCAACCATCAATACAGCCCGTGAAACGGGTATCCGCCATCTGGGCGCCGTAGCCCCCGGCTTTACGGCCGATATGGTGCTTCTCGACGATCTGGAGGGTATGTGGGCCAGGGCCGTATTCTTCGGGGGAGAGCTTGTAGCAGAGGACGGCAGGCTGATCGTGCCTGTTGAGGATAAGAGCTTTGAGATAGAAAAGCAAAATTCCATGAAGGCAGGGGAAGTGGAGCTTGGGGATTTCTGCCTGAAATGTCCCTGTGAAAATGGAAAAATCCTTGTCAATGTAATGGAATATGCGGGAAAGACACTGAGCATCACCAGATGTGTACAGGAGGAGCATGAGGTAAAGGACGGAATGGTAGTCCTCGGGGAGGATGAAGCCTTTGTGGCTGTCATAAACCGCCACGGAAAAGGAACCAGGGCAGTAGGCGTTGTGCGGGATTTCGGACTTCGGGAGGGGGCAGTGGCATCCACGGTTTCCCACGATTCCCACAATCTGACCATTGTTTACTTCAGACCTGAGGATGCCCTGACTGCTGCCAGGGAGCTGATCGCATGCGGCGGCGGAATGACAGCCGTGAAGGACGGGAAGGTGATTCACACACTGAGGCTGGAGGTGGCAGGGCTTATGACCAGGCTGGAGGCCCAGGAGCTTTCCAGGGAGGCGGCTGCCATGAAGGAAGTGGAGAGAAGTCTGGGACTTACGGAAATGGAAAATCCGCTGCTGCGGATTGTGACTCTGGCTCTTCCGGTAATTCCGGATGTAAAAATGTCCGACCTGGGTCTTGTGTCTGTGGCTGAGCAGAAGCTGATTCCTGTTTTTCCGGAATACAGTACGGAATAATAAAAGATATGTCCGTCCCATAAAAACAAATGTGCTTTGTAAACGGATAAATCTTGATTTTTCATCAGATCTGTTGTAGGATAGGAAAGTACGAATTTTGAACGGACTTTGTTCCGGTAGTGAGGAGAAAACGGTTATGGAAATGAAGAAGAAATTGAGAGTAGGCGTTCTGGGTGCAACAGGAATGGTTGGACAGAGATTTATTTCCCTGCTGGCGGAGCATCCCTGGTATGAGGTAGTGACGGTAGCTGCAAGCCCCAGATCGGCAGGAAAGACATATGAGGAGGCCGTAGGCGACCGCTGGAAAATGCAGACTCCTATGCCGGAGAATGTAAAAAAACTGGTGGTGATGAATGTCAATGAGGTGGAGAAGGTTGCAGCCGGCGTGGATTTTGTGTTCAGCGCCGTTGACATGACAAAGGAGGAGATCCGCGCCATTGAGGAAGCCTATGCAAAGACAGAGACTCCTGTCGTTTCCAACAACAGTGCTCACCGCTGGA
>JAHZAR010000147.1:1865-3930 GCA_019423835.1 Clostridiales bacterium
GCTCTATTCAGAGTTATGCGCCGGTTCTGGCTGCATGGAGAGAGTTTGAGCCATACGAGGTGGTAGCCACTACGTATCAGGCTATCTCAGGCGCTGGAAAGACCTTTAAGGACTGGCCGGAGATGGTGGAGAACATCATTCCCTACATTGGAGGGGAGGAGGAGAAGAGCGAGCAGGAGCCTCTGCGCATTCTGGGCGAGCTGAAAGATGGAGTGATTGTAAAGGCCAGCGAGCCGGTGATCACCTGTCAGTGCATCCGTGTTCCTGTACTCGACGGGCATACGGCGGCTGTATTCGTGAAATTCAGGAAGAAACCAACGAAGGAGCAGCTGATTGAAAAGCTGAGAGCCTTCAGCGGCCTTCCCCAGAAGCTTGAGCTTCCCAGCGCTCCGAAGCAGTTCATCCAGTATCTGGAGGAGGACAACCGCCCGCAGGTGAAGCTGGATGTGGATTTTGAGAGGGGAATGGGAATCTCTATCGGGCGCCTGAGAGAGGACACGGTGTACGACTATAAATTTGTGGGGCTTTCACATAATACGCTGCGCGGTGCTGCCGGAGGGGCGGTGCTCTGCGCAGAGCTGCTGACTGCCCAGGGCTATATTCAGCCAAAATAAAGGTAACTGGCAGCAGCAGTCCAGGCTGCTGCCGTGAGGCAAGGGACTGGACTGCCGCTGCCAATAGGAACCACAGGTTCAGGAGGAGGTATTATGCCATATATTAAAGAATCCTTCGGCTCCATGCCGGATGGAAAAACCGTGTATCTCTACACACTGAAAAACAGGAACGGGGTAACAGCCGGGTTTCTCGATCTGGGGGCAATCTGGCACTCCATGCTGGTTCCGGACAGGGATGGGAACTTTGCCGACGTTGTGCTGGGCTATGACACGGTGGACTGCTACCTGAAAAGTGAGGCCCACCTCGGCGAAATCGTGGGAAGAAATGCCAACAGGATAGCAGGGGGCCGGTTTGAGCTGAACGGCCAGACTTATAAGCTGACGGTCAATAACGGACCCAACAATCTCCACAGCGGCAATGATTTTTACAGGAACCGAATCTGGGATGCCAGGGTGACTGAGGACGGAGAGGATATCTCTATCTGCTTTACGCTGAACAGCCCAGACGGGGATCAGGGCTTTCCGGGAAATTTCCGGGTTTCTATTACATATATCCTGACAGGAACCGACGAGCTCCATATCTGCTACTGTGGAATTTCCGATGCCGATACGATCATGAATATGACGAATCATGCTTACTTCAATCTGGCAGGCCACAATGCGGGGGAGGCTATGGGGCAGAAGGTCCTCATCTGCGCGGACAGCTTCACTCCGGCTGACGAAGTATCGATTCCGTTCGGGGCCATTCTTCCGGTGAAGGGAACACCTATGGACTTCACGGAGATGAAAGCCATCGGGCGGGATATTGAGGAAGAATATGAGCAGCTCATTTTCGGAAGCGGCTTTGACCATAACTGGGTGATCAGGAGAGAGGCAGAGGGACTTTCCCTGGCTGCGAGGGCCTGGGATGAGGCCAGCGGCCGGGCCATGGAAACCTGGACGGATCTGCCGGGAGTCCAGTTCTATACAGCAAATTATCTGGATTCCAGCCTTCCGGGGAAGGAAGGCGCCGTGTACGGCAGACGGCATGGCTACTGCTTTGAAACTCAGTACTACCCGGATGCGATTCACAAACCTCAGTTTCCCTCACCGGTTATCAGAGCCGGACAGGAGAAGCGGACAGAAACAGTCTATAAATTTTATGTGAAATAGGGAAAGCAGCCGCCTCCGGTCTGCCTTGGAAGGGGAGAACCGGAGTGATGCGGCAGAAAACAGGCAGGGAGAGCCCAGGGCAGGAGACATGTTGGGACTCCCTGCCTGTTTGAACGAAAAGTAAGGTCCGTGCCGCCAGGGAACGGGCAGAACCATATGTTTGGGTGCAGGGCGGGAGAAGAAAGGAAGACGGAAATGGCGAAGGCTTTATATATAGCAGAAAAACCAAGCGTTGCCCAGGAGTTTGCCAATGCCCTGAAAATTTCCGGGCGGAGAGCAGACGGCTACATCGAATCGGA
>JAHZAR010000147.1:4048-4483 GCA_019423835.1 Clostridiales bacterium
GGAGGAGTACGACATAAAATACAGGAGGTGGAGTCTTGAAACACTGCCGTTTCTGCCGGCAGAGTTTAAGTACCAGGTTATTGACGGGGTAAAGAAGCAGTTCCAGACCGTCAGTACCCTGTTAAATCGGAGCGACATTGACACGATCTATGTCTGCACCGACTCCGGGCGGGAGGGAGAGTATATTTACCGTCTGGTGGCGCAGATGGCAGGCGTTCACGGCAAGAAGGAAAAACGTGTCTGGATTGACTCACAGACAGAGGAGGAGATTCTGAGAGGAATCCGCGAGGCGAAAGAGCTGAGGGAATACGATAATCTGGCTGCTTCGGCCTACCTCAGGGCCAAGGAAGATTACCTGATGGGAATTAATTTTTCCAGAGCCCTGACGCTGAAATACGGGCCAGCCATCTCCAGCTTCCTGCGAAGCAAGTGGAC
>JAHZAR010000148.1:0-2178 GCA_019423835.1 Clostridiales bacterium
AAACAAAAAAACTTACGAATACCCGTTCATCCAGCTCAGATGAGGCGTTAAGACTGACACCGCCTAAGGAGATGAGCCTGGAGCAGTGCCTGGATTTCATTGACACCGACGAACTTCTTGAGGTGACTCCCACAAGCCTCAGAATTCGTAAGAAGATCCTGGATCCAACCCTTAGAAAGAGGGCTATGATCAGCAGAAAAGAGGCAGAAAAGAACAGAGGTTAATTTCGTACAGGCTTACACAAAAGATAAAACAAAAGATACTTGATGCAGAGGAAGAGACAGGAAAAGCCAGGATAATGCTCAGGTTTTTCCTGTCTTTGTCATATTATATTAGCAGCCAAGCTGAATATGAAATTTGAATTAGGAAGAGGAGAAGTACAATGTCAGAAAAAATGATTGAAAACAACAAGGTAAGCGTGATCGGAGAAGTAATCTCTGAATTTACATTCAGCCATGAGGTATTTGGAGAAGGCTTTTATCTGGTAAGCCTGGCAGTCAGCCGTTTAAGTGATCAGGTGGATATTATACCCCTTATGATCTCAGAGCGTCTTCTGGACGTGACTCAGGATTACAGGGGCAGAACTGTGGAGGCAATCGGCCAGTTCCGCTCCTATAACTGTCACGAGGGAGTGAAAAACCGTCTTGTGCTCTCCGTTTTTGTGAGGGAGTTAAACTTTCTGGAGGAGTTTACCGACTGCACAAAGACTAATCAGATTTATTTAGACGGTTATATATGCAAGGAGGCTATTTACAGGAAAACGCCCCTTGGACGTGAAATCGCCGACATTCTTCTGGCGGTCAACCGTCCCTATGGGAAATCGGATTACATACCGTGCATTGCCTGGGGCAGAAACGCCCGCTACGCGTCCGGCTTTGCCGTGGGAGCAAGAGTGAAGGTGTGGGGACGTGTTCAGAGCAGGGAATACACAAAAAAACTGAATGAGACGGAATGTGAGAAGCGGGTGGCCTACGAGGTATCCGTCAGCAAGCTGGAATGCGAGACAGAGGGAGCTTAAGGGGAGAGCTTTGAATCGCGAACTTGCAAAACTTTGGAAAATGTGGTAAAATAACGCGACTGTTTCAGTTGAGATAACATTTCGCAAAGAGGTGCAGGATATGGATAAAGGAAGTGTTCAGGTCATATGCGGCCCAGGCTTTGGAAAGACGACGATGGCTTTGGGAAAAGGCGTGGTGGCAGTGACCAAACATAAGAAGGTAATCATGATTCAGTTCCTGAAGGGAAACCTGTCCGCAGATGTGGCAGAGGGGCTTAAATGTCTGGAACCACAGATGAAGGTGTTCCGGTTTGAAAAGCAGGGAGATTATTTTGAGAAGCTGTCAGAGGAGCAGAAGCGGGAAGAGAGAATCAACATTCAGAACGGACTGAATTTTGCGAGGAAGGTACTTACCACCAGGGAGTGCGATCTGCTGATTCTCGACGAAATACTGGGAATTCTCGATCAGGATATCCTCACGATTGAGGAATTTGAACAGATTCTTTCTCTGAGAGATGAGGAAGTGAGCCTGATTCTCACAGGCAAAAATTTCCCCAGGGAACTTCTGGAGTACGTGGATTCTATTTCCAAAATAGAAAATGTTGCGATTGACAATAAATAAAAGTAATGATAGTATAAGCATAAATAGAAAGTAGAGGTTGCGTCAATCATCAGTAGCCGGCCGGATGTTGCAGGAACAGAGGAAGGCCGGTGAAAGGGAAAGACGCCGAAGATTCATGCAGAACTGCCTGCGTGCTTCTGGGCATATGGTGAAGAACCATATGACTGTCATCTGTGCAGGATGGGGAGCTACGAAAGAAAGCAAAATCTTTGGGCTGGCCGTTGTGCCGGCCCTTTTGTATTACATAGGAAATCGCCCGGCAATCTCCTATGCGGCAGAAACCCAGCAGAATGTATGGTGAGCCTTTATGAGAAGGAGGAAAAGACATGGCTATTTTTGAAGGAGCAGGTGTGGCGCTTGTCACACCGTTTAAGGAAACAGGAGAGATCAATTACTCCAAGCTGGAGGAGCTTGTGGAGGAGCAGATTGCAGGGGGTACGGACTGTATTGTTGTCTGCGGAACCACAGGTGAGTCTGCCACCATGACTCATGACGAGCACATCCGGGCTATTCAGTTCGTCTGTGACATTACGGACAGGAGAATTCCGGTTGTGGCCGG
>JAHZAR010000148.1:2188-4343 GCA_019423835.1 Clostridiales bacterium
CGGTACAGGCTCCAACTGTACGGACACATCTATTTATCTCTCACAGGCAGCGGAGGCCGCGGGAGCAGACGGCATTCTTCTGGTGACCCCTTATTACAACAAATCCACTCAGAAGGGTCTGAAAATCCATTTTTCTGACATTGCTGATTCTGTAAAGATTCCGGCGATTCTCTACAATATTCCAAGCCGTACCGGTGTGAACCTGACGCCGGAGACGATTGTATGGCTCTGCAAAAACGTGGAGAATATTGTGGGAGTCAAGGAGGCAAGCGGAAACTTTTCTGCGATTGCAAAGATTGCAAGCCTTTCAAACGGCTGGGTGGATATCTATTCCGGCAATGACGACCAGACAGTTCCCATGCTGGCTCTGGGCGCCAAGGGCGTGATTTCTGTGCTCTCCAATATTGCGCCAAGGCAGGTGCATGAGATGTGCAGGCTGTATTTCGAGGGAAAGACAGAGCAGAGCACGAAGATGCAGCTTGAGGCTATTCCTCTGATCGACGCGCTGTTTTGCGAGGTCAACCCGATTCCGGTGAAGGAGGCCATGAACCTGATGGGCAAAAATGTGGGCCCCTACAGGAAGCCGTTAGTTGAGATGGAGCCGGAAAACAGGGAGAAGCTCATCAAGGCGATGAAGGATTACGGACTGCTTTAGAGAAAACCAGGCTGGAAACGGCCGGGGCCTGTGAGAAAGCTGCAAAAGAAACAGAAAAACAGGCAAATCAGCGGCAGAGGTGAAACCTAACAGTTAATAGGAAAATAAAAGGCAGACAAGAAAAACCTGACAGGTATGAAAAGGATAAAACGGGAGGACAATCATCATGGTAAGGGCAATTATGCACGGCTGCAGCGGAGCCATGGGACAGGTAAT
The DNA here is from genome assembly GCA_019423835.1 of Clostridiales bacterium. Classification (GTDB taxonomy): domain Bacteria; phylum Bacillota; class Clostridia; order Lachnospirales; family Lachnospiraceae; genus Otoolea. The sequence goes on from JAHZAR010000148.1 coordinate 3,060, forward strand.
TACAAATTTGCTGAAGGATGACAGGGAGCTCTGCATTGTGGCAGGCGTCGATATCGCAGACAGCGGGAGAAATCCGTATCCAGTCTATAAAAGTCTCGATGAGGTGAAGGAGGAGGCTGACGTAATAATCGACTTCTCATCTGCCAGGGCGGTGGACGGACTGTTAGACTACTGTGAGAGGACTGGACAGGGTGTGGTTCTATGTACAACAGGCCTGTCTGAAGCCCAGATTGCCAGGGCGGCAGAGGTTTCCGGGAAGGCTCCGGTGCTGCGTTCCGCCAATATGTCGCTGGGAGTCAATACCCTGCTGAAACTTTTAAAAGAGGCGGCGGAGGTTCTGGCGCCGGCTGGCTTTGATATCGAGATTGTGGAGAAACATCACAACAGGAAGATTGATGCCCCAAGCGGTACGGCCATCGCCATGGCTGACTCTGTCAACGAGGCTCTGGGAAATACCCTCCACTATAAATATGATCGTTCCAGCGAGAGGGCGCCGAGGGATGCAAAGGAGATTGGAATTCAGTCCGTGCGGGGCGGAACCATTGTGGGAGAGCACGATGTGATCTTCGCGGGAACTGACGAGGTTGTGACCTTTTCCCATACCGCATATTCCAAGGCAATTTTTGCCAAGGGGGCAATCCAGGCTGCCAAATTTTTAAAGGGCAGGGCTGCCGGCATGTATACAATGGCGGATGTGATCGGATAGAGAGTATAATTCCTTTCTGAGCCGTGCATAATAGGCTCAGAAAGGAGTTGTCATTATGAAAAAATGTAAGCAGATTCTTTTGGCAGTGTGTCTGACTTTTGCTTTCGTATTTCTGACTGCCTGCGGAAGCGAGGAGGATGTAAAGAATACCACCAATGCGTCAGGGGCTTCCTCTGGTATGGAAAATACCGCCGGAGAATCCACAGACGGCATGATTTCCAGCACTGATTCGGCAGCTGACAGAGAGACAGACGGTGCAGAAGAGAGCACAGGGGTGCTTGAGGGAGTTGCAGACGATCTGAAAAACGGTGCACAGACAGCTGTGGATCGGGCCGGAGAGGACATGACAGAGGCCGGCGAGCATATGGAGAGCAGCGCCGCCGACTGAAAAACGGCTGCCTGAGCTCTGCCGGGAGGCAGAGAGCAGAGAGTGTCTGGACACAGCAAAGACAGAAGAAATCAAAAGGCTGTCCGGGAGATAGGGAGAATATCTTTCGGGCAGCCTTTTTGCTCTGCAGGAAGCCTGCTCCACCGAAAACTCTTTACTTTCTCTGAAGGATTCTGTATAGTAGGATTGA
>JAHZAR010000149.1:0-1240 GCA_019423835.1 Clostridiales bacterium
CTGTCCGGGAGATAGGGAGAATATCTTTCGGGCAGCCTTTTTGCTCTGCAGGAACCCTGCTCCCCCGAAATCTCTTTACTTTCTCTGCAGGATTCTGTATAGTAGGATTGAAGATATTTCAGATATGACAGACAGCAGGAAACCGCACGCCGTACCTGGAGAGGCATCGCGGGGGAGATGGATTGAGAAGAGAGAAGAGGGAACTTGGAAGGCGCCGGCGCGTGTACATGAAAAGGAGAAGAAAGAGAGCCCGGCGGAAACAGTATCTTCTGGCTCTGGGCTGCGCAGGCCTGGCGGCAGCCTGCCTGTTTTCTGTCTGGGGCAGCAGAGAGCAGATTCTGTCACTGTCACAGGAGCGAAGGGTGGAATTCTGCCTGGAGCGGGAGGATGGAACCTGCAAACAGCCCGGACAGAGGGAGGAAAGAGAAAAAGAGAGGGAAAACGGGCTGAGAGAAGAAGGAGGGCAGGAGAGAGGGAGAGCCACAACGCGCTTCGGCATCGTTTTCCGGCTGGAGGATGGTGAACTTACCCTCTACCGCGAAAGGCAGGAGACAGAGTGAAGCTGGAGGCAGGGCTGTCTCCGGGAGAGCTGTTATTAATTATTTTAATAAAACAGCGGGTTGATTTTATAAGAGGATTGCATTATAATTTCTACTGAATGATGACAGTTTTATAGGTACAGCTTATAAAAAGGCTTTTACATAGGATGCATATCCACATACAGAAGGCTGCCTGGAAAGGCAGTCTGCCGCCGTTTTTAAAAGCTGTGAATCTGAACGCGCACTGCGTGTTTGGCAAGGCAACTGCGGCAGAAGCGGACGACAGGAAATGAAGAGGTGCCTGTCCGATCCGGAGCTGCACAAATAAAAGGAAGAATGAGGTAAAAGCTATGTACGACAGATATGTGAGCCCTCTTTCAGAGCGCTATGCAAGCAGGGAAATGCAGTACATTTTCTCTCCGGAGAAGAAATTTTGCACATGGAGGCGCCTTTGGGTGGCTCTGGCTGAAGCGGAGCACGAGCTGGGACTTCCGGTGACTGAGGAGCAGATCAGTGAGCTCAGAGAGCATATGGAGGATATTAACTTCGAGGTTGCAAAGGAGAGAGAGAAGGCAGTGCGCCACGATGTAATGTCCCATGTATATGCATACGGAGTGCAGTGCCCGAAGGCAAAGGGCATTATCCATCTGGGAGCAACCTCCTGCTATGTGGGCGACAATACGGACATTATCATTATGACA
>JAHZAR010000149.1:1250-4284 GCA_019423835.1 Clostridiales bacterium
CAGAGGCCCTGAAGCTGGTGAGAAAGAAGCTCATCAATGTGATGGATGAGCTGGCAAAATTTGCGGACAGATACAAGGCACAGCCGACACTGGCCTTTACCCATTTCCAGCCGGCACAGCCGACGACTGTGGGAAAAAGGGCAACGCTCTGGCTGATGGATCTGAAGCTGGATCTGGACGATCTGGATTATCTGATCAGCTCGATGCGCCTTCTGGGTTCCAAGGGAACGACGGGAACCCAGGCCAGCTTCCTGGAGCTGTTCGACGGAGATCATGAAAAGTGCCGTGAGCTGGACAGGAAAATTGCTGAGAAGATGGGCTTTGAGGGCTGCTATCCTGTCTCAGGGCAGACTTATTCCAGGAAGGTAGACAGCCGCGTGCTGAGTGTGCTGGCAGGTATTGCCCAGAGCGCTCACAAGTTCTCTAACGATATCCGTCTGCTTCAGCACTTAAAAGAAGTGGAAGAGCCCTTTGAGAAAACCCAGATTGGTTCCTCTGCCATGGCCTATAAGAGAAACCCCATGAGAAGCGAGAGGATGGCGTCTCTGGCAAACTACGTGATGTCAGACATGATGAATCCAATGCTGGTTGCTTCTACTCAGTGGTTTGAGAGAACCCTGGACGACTCTGCCAATAAGCGCTTGAGCATTCCGGAAGGCTTCCTGGCAGTAGACGGAATCCTGGATCTCTACTTAAATGTAGTGGACGGTCTTGTGGTATATCCAAAGGTAATTGAGAAGCGTCTCATGGCCGAGCTTCCGTTTATGGCGACTGAGAATATCATGATGGACGCTGTGAAGGCCGGCGGCGACAGACAGGAGCTTCACGAGAAGATCCGCACCCTCTCCATGGAGGCTGGAAGAAACGTGAAGGAAAAGGGCCTGGATAATAATCTGCTGGAGCTGATTGCGGCAGATCCCGCCTTTAACCTGACGCTGGAGGAGCTGAAGGAAACCATGGATCCCTCCAGATATACAGGAAGGGCAAAGGAGCAGGTGGAGGAGTTCCTAGGCGAAGTGATCCGCCCGATTCTCGACGAAAATCAGGAGCTGCTGGGCGTAAAAGCGGAGATCAACGTTTAGGAGGCTGTCCAGACAGGAGCGGATGAAAGCAGAAACAGAGTAGCGGAATCAGAATCATAAAAAACAGACTGAGGAGCCTGCCGTAGGACATACGGCAGGCTTTCGGAGTTTCCGGCACCGCAGCCGGTGAGAGGGCAGAAGGGCAGGACAGAAGTGAGCGGAAATAGCTTCCGTTCAGGCCAAAGCAGATTCTGAAAAACAAAAGGAGGAGCTGTTGAACGTAAATCTTGAATATTACAGGGTATTTTATCAGGCTGCCGTGACGGGCAGCATTACGCTGGCGGCAGAGCAGCTTTGTATCTCTCAGCCGGCGGTCAGCCAGGCGGTCAGGCACCTGGAGGGCGAACTGGGAACAAAGCTGTTTTTGCGCACCCCCAAGGGCGTCAGGCTGACAAGAGAGGGAGAGATGCTGTACGTCTATGTAAAGAGGGGGATTGAGAGTATCCGGGACGGGGAGGAGATGCTCAAACAGCTGAAATGCCTTGACACGGGAGTGATCCGGATCGGCGCCAGCGATATGACGCTGCAGTTCTACCTCCTTCCCTACCTGGAACAGTTTCATGAGCAGTATCCTAAGATCAAGGTGATGGTTTCCAACGGGCCGACTCCGGAAACCATCGATGCGCTGGAAAACGGGGGGATTGACTTCGGAATCGTCAGCACGCCTTTTGACGAGAGGAATGGGCTCTGCTCCACTCCGGTCAAGGAGATAGAAAACATTTTCATTGCCGGAAACCGTTTCCGCAGGGAGCTTGAGGGCAGGGAGCTGGAATATGGAGAGCTGCAGCACTATCCCTGCATTTTTTTGGAAAAGAAAACCAGCACCCGCCGGTTTATGGACAGCTGCCTGGAGAGAGAGGGCATCTGCCTGGAGCCGGAGTTTGAGCTTGCCACCAGCGATATGATTGTGCAGTTTGTAAAGCGCAACCTGGGGATCGGCTGCCTGATGTCAGAATTTGCCGGGGAGGCCTTAAGGCAGGGAGATGTGTTTGCCCTGCGTTTCAGAAAGAAGATGGAGAAGCGCAGCTTCTGCCTGATTACCTCCTCTAAAAATCCCCTCTCACCGGCCGCCCAGAAGCTTTTGGAGGCTCTGCGGGAGGGGAAAGAAAGAGAAGAAAAAACAACATAAACAGAAATTATAAAGAATATAATTAATATTGATTTTACTTATATGGAAAAATTATATATAATAGCAGGGTAGTATGGTTGCTTCTGTTTTCAGAAGCAGAGAGCTACGCAGCAGCTCCCCCATGCAGGGGGAAGAGAAAACAGCCGTTTCCGCAGGAGAGACGGCGCCCGGAGAGGAGAAAGCACATGGTAAGAGCAATCGTTGGAGCAAACTGGGGAGATGAAGGAAAGGGCAAGATCACAGACATGCTTGCCAAGGAATCCGATATTATCATCCGTTTTCAGGGTGGAAGCAATGCGGGCCATACAATTATCAATAACTATGGCAGATTCGCGCTTCATCTGCTTCCGTCCGGCGTATTTTATGATCATACGACAAGCATTATCGGCAACGGAGTTGCTTTAAATATTCCGTTTTTATTTAACGAGATTGAGGATATCAAACAGAAGGGTGTACCGCAGCCAAAAATCCTGGTTTCTGACCGCGCCCAGATTCTGATGCCGTACCACGTTCTGTTCGATGCATACGAGGAGGAGAGACTGGGAGGAAAGTCTTTCGGCTCCACAAAGTCCGGAATTGCGCCATTCTATTCTGACAAGTATGCAAAGATTGGTTTCCAGGTCAGCGAGCTGTTTGACGATGAGTATCTCTACGATAAGTTAAAACGTGTCTGTGAGATGAAAAATGTGCTGTTAGAGCACTTATACCACAAGCCGCTGTTAAATCCTGATGAACTGTTTGAGGAGATGAAGGAGTACAGAAGGATGGTTGAGCCTTATGTATGCGATGTCTCCGCCTATCTGCATGAAGCGATCAAGGAAGG
>JAHZAR010000150.1 GCA_019423835.1 Clostridiales bacterium
GCCGGATCCACACCTCACCACCAGGCCTCCTGCAGACTCTGCTGCAGCTCCCCCTGTGTCGCCCGGAATGCCATCTCTGTCAGCTTGGATCCTGATGGGCCTATGGCTTCCCGAATTGTTTCTCTGCCCTTGGTCATCCTTCCCGAGATTTTCCTATAAGGCCGGGGTTTGTATTTCTTCATATAAGTTCCAGGAACCCTCTGGAAAATACCCTTATGCCCGTTTTTCATCTCTGCAACAAAACTTTTCAGCCCCTGCCCCTGAATCAGTTTGGGACTTTCTCTTTTGATGGCAGCTCTGGCTGCTTCCCTGCGATTGTTCTTACGAGAACTATAAGTTTCTCTTAAAGACTGAGGCGGATGGGAAACGATAATCCAGGCCGATGTTTCCGAACCGGAAGCTTTTTTAATCACTAAAGACCCTTTCGGGAATCTTCCAACTTTCACTGTATATTGCTTTCGAATATATCTATACAATTTCTCCCTGGATTCTTTCGCTGCTTCATTGACCGCTTTCTTGAGCGCCGGAGCCGATCTCTTTCCAGATTCCCTGAGTATCTTCGTAACCGCTTCCTGATTTTCCAGATGAACCTGTATGGTCATATCCCTCTCACCGCCTCCAAACTGATGGAATAGACTCCATCCTCATTCACGGCATCGATGATCCGGTACTGCCTGTCATCCAGGGAAAGCAGCTTCCCTACAGCCGGCAGAGGCCCAAACTCCCTGGCTGCCACATAAAACATCAGCTTCCGCCTGTAGGTGCCGTCTGCCAGATCCTTTAGCGGAGTACGCTTTTCCCGCTCCACCATTTCATTGTCATCGATAATAAGGTTAAGCGTTCTGTCTCCTATCTGGTGCGGGGAGCCAAATTCTTCGGGGTTGAAAAATACCCTCTCAATATCCTTTCTAACAATATCCTTGAATCCCATGACTACCCCTGGAGTTTCACAAAGGCGGTCAGTTCATCCGCCTCCGCTTCCCTGACCGCATAACCGATCGTTGCGGTTCCGTCTGTATCTTTATCAATTCCGTTCGTATCATCAAACTTCACCGGATCGCCAAACGCCAGGGCTGTCCCGGATTTTTTCGGAATCTCGAATACACCCATGACGTGGACAGAACCGGTCTCCCCGTCCGGAATGTCTGTCCCCGCCACGCCGATATGCTTGCTTCCAACCGCAAGAACCGTCCCCGCTGGAATCAGTGTCCCTGTTCCATTCACATAATCAAGCGTTTCTCCTCTCTGCCAATAGGTCGCTGTTTTTGCCATCCTTCTTCCTCCTTCTTTCCTGCCTGTTCTTTTCATTCCTTCTTTTTATCCGATCATGCCAGCTGGATTGGTGATTCTACCGTCACGCCAGGGTTTTTCACGGCGCCCCGGTAATCCAGGACCGTAATGCCCCAGTCCAGAAATACATCCCAGACAAAGCCAAGCTGCCCCGGTGCTTCCATCCGGCGGATATTCGGTATATCCTGGCCGTTTAAGTAATCTACCTGGATAAAGTCCGTATCATTTTTATCCCCCACCATGAACCACGGGATCGGGCTGCCTGACTTAATCTGAACATTCAGCGTAGCGTCCTCTACTACGTGAATCGTATCCCTGTACTGGAATAACGGGTTTACATCCCCTGAAGAGCTAATAGTAGGACTGTTAAACAGAGTGTACATGGCAAACTGATAGCCCAGCGGCACCACCATCACTGCCGGCCGGATGATAATCGCCTGCTCCGTACCATCCTGTACCTTTCTATGGCCCCCAAGCGCCAGGATCATGGACTGAACCGCCTCCTGTGAAATCGGCGTTCCTTCTGCCAGCAGATTCTTGTGTTCTGAGCAGAAAATCGTTTTCCCGTCATAGATCTTCTGTGAGCCAGTCAGGCAGCGGTAAACCTGTGTGTTAATCGTTGTTCTGGCAGCCTTTGCCGCCCGGTTCGGCAGCGTTGTGACCACTCCCATGTCATCATTAATAAACGCCTGGCGGCGCATGGTAAACTGGCGTCCATAGGTTTTCAGCTGTCTCTGAGGCAGTTTCTCATCGGTCGGAAGGGTATGTTTCAGCTCACCATTTTCCGGCACTTCCAGAAATTCCCCAAAGCCTCCCTGTACGTAATAATTATCAGCTTTCTTAAAGTCTGTCAGAACGCCTCTTGTTGTAAACTGATCAAACGTAACCGGCGCGGTCTTGTGCCCTTCGATATAGGCTTTGCGGATTACATTGTCCATAATGGCCGGAAATGCAGATGCAGGATTATAAAAGGCTCTCTGCATCAGCGCCGTATACACCTCATCTGCAGATGCCATATAGTAGTTTCTCTGATTTCCTTCCGAAGAAAGGCAGTCGGCTGCAATCATCTTCAGCGTCGCGTTCCTGAAATCATTGGCTCCGGGAGCCGGATTCTCCACACGGATTCCCTGGCGAAGCAGGATACCGTCTGTGATAGCATCTCTCTTCTTGTCTCCCTCATCCTGCAGCACCCGTGCCCCAACCGGCCCGTTAGCGCGCTGCAGTTCTTCCAGGACAGCCTGCCTTACCTGATCCAGCGTATCTCCCCGCTCTACGTACTGCTGGGAATCCATCCCAAATCTCTGGCAAAGAGCCGTAATCTCCCGGATCCGTATTCTTTCAGCCTGAACTGCCCGCTGAACGCCTTCAGCCTCTCCCGGACCTTCTCCTCCATCCCCGGATCCTGTCGGCTGATTTTCTCTCTGGCTCCCGGCAGGCATAGCCTCAATCTGGGCCTGCAGGCTGTCAAACTCCCTCTGCTCCTCCGTTGTCAGACCTCTCCCCTGCTGCCTGGCAGTCTCTGTCAATTCCCTCTGGCGGGCAATCATTTCCTGTAATGTCATGCGTTTTGTCCTCCTTCTTTCTTTGACTTTTATAAATGAAAGCAAACAAAAGGATGCCTACTTAAAAACCTTGGCATCCTTCAGTTTCTGAATTAAGTTGTTAAACTCCTCCTTCGTCGGCGCCTCCCCTGCCGCATCTGCCGGGGCCACCACCTGAACAAACGGCGGCTTCTCCTGCCCCTGATAATGCTCTGCGATAAACCCGCAGATTTCCTCCAGCGGGCCGGACGGAATTTCTTCCGCTGCCGTTCCTGTCAGCGCGGCCGCCACCTCTCTCATGGTCTGTTCCATGTTTTTCATTGTCTTGCCTTCCTTTCATGTTAAAATTCTTCCACCAGCATCTTTATGTCTTGGTATATTTCCTTATAAGGCATATCCCGTTCCATAAGCTTTCGAATACGCATCTTTAACAGTATCTCCAATGATTTCAACTCCAGCAGAGTTTCCTGCGAAACCGTATCACGCTGTTTACCATGAATCCCTGCTTTTTCATTAATTAATTTCGTAAAGATCATATAATACTTATCTGCATTCTTACTACCCTGTGATTTCGCGTATTCAACAAAGAGTTTTATCTGGTCTGTTTCATATTTCCTGGCTTTCTTAGATTCTTCACGAATCCCCAGCCATCTGCTGTCCTTTTCAGAAACTATGTAATAACCGTTCCTTTTAATTGATTGAATAGTTTCATATACCCAATCATTAAACTCATTCGCAACTTTCTGATTCGACCAACGGCAAATTTCATAAATGCCTCGCTCTGAATACATAAAAACACTCGACCTTTTATCTTTGTTAAAATAAGGGGTCACAAATTGAGACCCCTTCACCTCAACAGAAAATCTATCTAATCGTTCTCTGTGTCTCTGGTGCATCACCAAAATCGAATGCTGTGGCTGCTTATACTGCAATGCATAACCAATCTGGGTTCTGCTCATGTAAATGTTATCTTCTTCATCCACATAGAAATCACATACTGTTCCTAAAAATTCGCTCTGTTTCACAAGCTTTAGTCTCATCATCATCTATCCTTTCTTTATTTTTAATTTCCGGAATCAAAAAAGGCCCAGCCTTTCGCTGAACCTTAACTGCATATTGGGGAGGTCAGGAGCGTACCCTGACAGGACTTCTCCCCGGCATTCCATCCATTTCTTCACCATTCATCCTCTACATTTTCAGCAGATTCTCATTTGTCTGCACCATCCGCTCCAGCACTTCCAGATCCACTGTTTTCTCCGCCGTCCATATCTCCGGTCCGTCATACCCTCTCCCGACGCCCACCGTCGGATCCGCCGGCACAGACACCACACTGACCTCTAAAGGCGTCCACTTTTTCGCAATGTAACAGGGCCCGGTAAACCGTCCGTCGCTGGACTTCTTACCTGCTGCTACCTCCTCCCAGGCATCCACGCTATAGCCTTCCTTTTTCAGC
>JAHZAR010000151.1 GCA_019423835.1 Clostridiales bacterium
ATGGCTTCCTGACGCTTTCTGTAATCAGGCTTTGTGTAGCGGACGGCCTGCATAGCCAGCGCCTCCGGTGAGAAATCATGGATTTTGCAGCAGCGCTGTTCAGTGCGCTGCCCGGAGGCTGCCGCTTCCATGGAGACACCTTTCAGCAGACAGCCGTGACAGCAGCAGCACTCGGCACATGGACCTTCTGTACCTCTGCAGAAGTGGGGGTGGGAAGGCAGGCTGTCCGAATTGACATTCCCGGGCTCTGTTCTGGCGGAAGCCTCCAATATTTTTTCTTTCAGCAGATTTATTTGTTTTCTGTCTCTGGCTGTGCAGGGAGCGACAGGAATTCCGAGCTTCCGCTCCAGCAGAGAAAAGTCAATGACAATTCCCTTCTTTTCTGCCTCATCGCAGAGATTGACGCAGAAGAGGAAGGCGGTGCCGGCAGCCAGGGGAAGCTCGGAAAGCTGCTTTAAGAGGTGAAGGCTTCTCTCCAGACAGGTGGCATCCCCGATCACGATCAGCACATCTGCCTGGCCGGAACAGATAAATTCTCTGGCAATTTCTTCCTCTTCTGAATGAGTGCGGAGGGAGTAAATTCCCGGCAGATCCGTAAGCTCGCAGACCGAGTCTCCCAGGGAAAAAACGCCGGTCGCACAGGCTACTGTTTTTCCAATCCAGTTCCCCGTATGCTGTCTGAGCCCGGTAAGACCGTTAAAAACAGTGCTCTTCCCCACATTCGGATTGCCCACGAGGGCGGCTTTAATGGTTTTCAATCGAGGCACCTCCTTCAGACTCTGCCTGCATGTCAGTCTCCTCGGCCAGAATGAGCCGGGAATCCTCCCGCCGCAGGGCAATGACGGCATTGCGGACGAGAAAAGCAGAGATTGCTCCATGACTGCGGCTTAGGGTACAGGTGACAGCTGTGCCGGGGGTAAAGCCCAGATCCAAAAGGCGAACGGTAATCGATCTATCATCGGACAGCCAGCGGATGACAGCCGACTGGCTTGGTTTCAGCAAACTAAGAGGTCTAAGCATACTCTCACATCATAAAAAAGACGTTACTATTGAATATGCCGGAGAGGAAAAAAGAGTGACAGAACAGCTCTGATTTGCAGAAAATCTCCTACAGGAGCACAGGAATATCTGTGTCAATTTCCATGGATCGTTCTGTCACAAGGCAGTCTTTGGCCAGGATTTGTACACCATTCTGACTGATATGTTTCAGCGCATCGGCAAAGGCAGGATGGGTTTCCCGGTTGGGTGTGAAGGCACAGATTCCTTTCATCTGGATGACGAAAAGCACATAGGCCTGAAATCCGCTTTTCACAGCCTGTTCAAGCTCCAGAAGATGCTTCAGTCCGCGCTCTGTGGGCGCATCTGGAAAGCTGGCGGTTCCGTTTGTTTCAAGGGTCACTCCCTTGACTTCCATGAAGCAGAAGGTACCGTTCTTCTGAAAGGAGAGATCAAACCTCGATCCGCCGAAACGAACCTCTCGCCTGATCTCAGAAACCGGGCCCAGGCCGCCCTGGCACAGCCATTCGAAGGCCGCCTGATTAGGAGCCTGTGAGTCCATGTTGATGAGAAGCGTCTCGTTATGTCTGCCGGCATGTTCCTTATAGACGCTGATGAGAGAGTACTCTGTTTTTCTGCCCTTCTGGATTGCATCGGGGTGATGTTCGATCAGGACAGAGGCGCCGGGGATCAGAAGCTCCCGGCAGCGTCCTGTATTTTTAACATGGCAGACGGCCGTCTTGCCGGAGTGAGACGGGGGGAGTGAAACAAGGGCAGTGAAGCGGTTGGGGCGTTCCAGAAAAACAGCGCTACTGATGTGGTCGTAATTCATAAAATCTCCTTTATATGGTCGTGCCGGGCAGCAGTTTCCTGCCCGTTTCAGAGACAGATGCTGTTCCGGCGCCGGTGTGAAATAGACTTACTGCAAGTATGCTATTTATTTTGCATGAGAACGGGAAAAAGATCAACCATAGTCTGGGAAGCTTTCCATCTGCTGTCGGCCCTTTTGCCGATACTGTCTGTTCTGTGCTCCCTGTCCTGCTCTTTTCAAGTTGCGCTTCCAGATAAAGTATGATAAAATTTTGAACCATAAAAATCTTTTGGAATCAGGAGAAGATAGGACTCAGGCACAGAACAGTGCCTGAAATTTCCGGAAACGAGGAAGAGGCCAGATCAGGCAGAAAAGAGGATGAAAAAATGGAAATTTATTACAGCAGTACCAGAGGCGGCGAAAACCATGTGACAGCTTCCCAGGCGATATTAAAGGGACTGGCAGATGACGGAGGACTTTTTATGCCGGAGAGAATCCCTGCTCTTGACCGCTCTCTCAGGGAGCTGTCAGACATGAGCTATCAGGAAACGGCATATGAGGTGATGAAGCTCTTTTTTACGGATTTTACGGAACAGGAGCTGAGAGACTGTATCAGCCGAGCCTACGACTCCAAATTTGATACAGAGGAGATTGCCCCTCTTGCAAAAGCAGACGGCGCCTATTATCTGGAACTGTTTCACGGAAGCACTATCGCGTTCAAGGATATGGCACTTTCGATTCTGCCGCATCTGATGACGACGGCAGCCAGAAAAAACAGGACAGAGAAGACTATCGTAATTCTGACGGCTACTTCCGGGGATACGGGAAAGGCGGCTATGGCCGGCTTTGCGGATGTGCCGGGAACAAAGATTATAGTATTCTACCCGAAGGGAGGAGTAAGCCGCGTGCAGGAGCTCCAGATGGTGACGCAGAGAGGAGAAAATACAGCAGTAGCGGCTATTGCGGGAAACTTTGACGATGCCCAGAGCGGGGTGAAAAAGATTTTTGGCGACAGGGAATTTGCCTCAGAGCTGGCGGACCGGGGCTTCGTTCTCTCCTCTGCTAATTCCATCAATATCGGACGTCTTGTGCCGCAGATTGTGTACTACGTGTACGCATATGGAAAGCTCCTGAAAAGCGGAGAGATTGAGGAGGGAGAGAAGATCAATATCACAGTTCCCACGGGAAACTTTGGGAATATCCTGGCAGCGTACTTTGCCAAGAGAATGGGACTTCCAGTCAGCCGTCTGATCTGCGCCTCCAATGACAATAAAGTTCTCTACGATTTCTTTCAGACAGGCGTCTATGACAGACGCAGAGCGTTTATTCTCACAACCTCTCCGTCCATGGACATTCTCATCTCAAGCAATCTGGAACGCCTCCTCTACCTGGCCTCCGACTGTGACGCAGAGGTGACGGGAGAGCTGATGAGGCAGCTTGCAGAAAAAGGGTTTTATGAGATCGGCTCTGCCATGAAAGAAAAAATAGCTGATTTCACGGGCGGTTTTGCAGACCAGAAAGAAAATGCCGAAGAGATCCGGAAGGTATTCAGAGACACCGGCTATCTGATCGATCCCCACACCGGTGTTGCCTCCTCTGTATACAGAAGATACAGGGCAAAAACCGGCGATCAGACGAAGACAGTTATTGCCTCCACAGCCAGCCCGTATAAATTTTCCAGAAGTGTGATGGAGGCCATCTGTGACTGTGAAGAGGAAAAGGAAGCACTTCCGGAGGATGAGTTTGAGCTGTGTGATAAGATGGCAGAAAAATCCGGAGTCCCTGTTCCTATGGCAGTAAAAGAGATAAGAAATGTCCAGATCCGTCATAACCGTGCGTGCAGACCGGAGGAAATGGAGGATATGGTGAGACAGATCCTCTGGCAGAAACGTTAAAGATTGTTATTTTGTTCACAATGCTGGATTTAAACGGTATTTCGGCAGAAGTCCTGCACATTACAGCATGCAGACAGGGAGCCTGCAGACGGACAGGGAAACGGGTTTGGACAGAATATATAAAAATGTCTGAAACGCAGGCAGAGTAATATGCAAAAACCATAATGTTCAGCTGGTCTGACCTGGCAGGTCCTGTCAGAACAGAGGCGGAGAATCCGCATATTAAAATGAGGAACAGCTTTTCAAAAAACAAAAAATGGTATATAATAAGCGCAGGCAAGTAGAGAAATGCGAAGGAGGTTCAGCGATATGTTAGTATCAGCGAAAGAAATGCTCAATAAAGCAAGAGAAGGCAAGTATGCAGTTGGCCAGTTCAACATCAATAATCTGGAGTGGACAAAGGCAATTCTTCTGACAGCAGAAGAGTTAAAATCCCCGGTTATCCTCGGCGTATCTGAGGGTGCAGGAAAATACATGACAGGCTACAAGACTGTTGCCGCCATGGTTAAGGCTATGGTAGAGGAGTTAAAC
>JAHZAR010000015.1:0-26165 GCA_019423835.1 Clostridiales bacterium
GATCACAAAGATTGAGATTGAGCAGATCCGGGGAGTCAAGTCAGATCATGCGGTGAACCGCCTGATAGAGTATAATCTGGTCTACGAGGTGGGCCGTCTGGACGCCCCGGGGCGGCCGGCGCTGTTTGCCACCACGGAGGAGTTTCTGCGCAGGTTCGGCGTGGGAAGCATGGAGGAGCTGCCGGTGATTGATCCGCAGCAGCTCGACGAGTTTAAGCTGGAGGTGGAGGAGGAACTCTCCATGAACCCCCAGGAGCTTCAGGCTGTGCTGGAAGCGGCAGCGTCATCCGCGCAGGAGGAACCGGGAGAGAAATAGAAAGAGGCAGAGAAAAAGCAGAAACAGAAACAGGAGCAGAATGCCTGCGAAAATGCGGAAACGGTATGACGCCCTGTTTCTGTTTTTTTGCGCAGAGGCCGTATCCGGTAATTTCTGTGCCGCAGAGAGAGGCCGGATGGATACCTGGTTTTCAGATGGTGCGTATCCGGCCTCAGGACAGGAAAAACAGCTCTTCCTGTATACAGAAAAAAGTTTTTTCTGCTTCTCCCGCTCAGGATAAGGCTTTGCGGCCTGTCAAGCACTTTTTGAAGGAAAATGGCTCTTGACTTCCTATAGGGCAGATGATACGATATGGTTCAGGCGGAACACATGATATTGTGTTGTGAGCGATAAAACAGACTAAATATAGTTTATTGTATACAATATATTGTGCTGACAGCCGGCTTTGTCCGGCTCTTATATTCTGAGGAAAAGGCAGCACAGGGATCAGGATAGCAAGGAGGAAACGGGAATGAAGTGCAGCGAAATAAAAGTGATAAAGAAGGACGGGACCAGGGAGGATTTTAACGTTCAGAAGGTGGTAGTGGCAGTGAACAAGTCTGCCGAGCGGGCCATGATCCAGTTCTCCCAGGCGGAGCTCAACTTTATCTGCCAGTTTGTGGAGGAGAAAGCAGAGGCCCTCGGGATTTCAGAGATTCCCATCGCCCAGATGCATAATCTCGTGGAGGGAGCTCTTGAGAGAGTCAATCCCCTTGTGGCCAAGAGCTACCGTGATTACCGCAACTATAAGCAGGACTTTGTACAGATGCTGGATGAGGTGTACAAGAAGAGCCAGTCTATCATGTATATCGGCGACAAGGAAAATTCCAACACAGACAGCGCTCTGGTATCCACAAAGAGAAGCCTGATTTTCAACGAGCTGAACAAAGAGCTCTATAAAAAGTTTTTCATGACCGTGGAGGAGCTTCAGGCCTGCCGCGACGGATATCTCTATATCCATGATATGTCTGCCCGCAGGGATACGATGAACTGCTGTCTCTTTGATGTGAAGAGTGTGCTGACAGGGGGATTCGAGATGGGCAACCTCTGGTACAATGAGCCCAAGACTCTGGATGTGGCTTTCGACGTCATCGGAGATATCGTGCTGAGCGCGGCCAGCCAGCAGTACGGAGGCTTCACCGTTCCCAGCGTGGAGGAGATCCTGGCTCCCTATGCGGAGAAATCCTATGCAAAATACATTGATAAGTATACGGGGCTCGGACTGGATGAGAAGAAGGCTGAAGAGGTGGCCTGGGCCGATGTCCAGAGAGATATGGAGCAGGGCTTCCAGGGCTGGGAATATAAGTTCAACTCCGTCTCCTCCAGCCGCGGAGACTATCCGTTTATTACCATGACAGCGGGAACCGGGAGAAGCCGCTTTGCAAAGATGGCCACCATCACCATGCTGGACGTGAGAAGAAAGGGACAGGGAAAGGAAGGACACAAAAAGCCGGTGCTGTTTCCGAAGCTGGTGTTCCTCTATGATGAAAACCTGCACGGGCCGGGAAAGGAGCTGGAGGACGTATTTGAGGCGGGAATCCGCTGCTCCTCCAAGACTATGTACCCCGACTGGCTGTCCCTGACCGGCGAGGGCTATATTGCCAGCATGTACAAAAAATACGGAAAGATTATCTCCCCCATGGGCTGCCGTGCCTTCCTCTCTCCCTGGTACGAGAGAGGCGGCATGGAGCCGGCAGACGAGAACGATGTGCCGCGTTTTGTGGGGCGCTTTAACATTGGCGTCGTGAGCCTCCACCTTCCGATGATTCTCGCCAAGGCAAGACAGGAGAGCCGCGACTTCTATGAGGTGCTGGACTATTATCTGGAGCTGATCCGAAAGATCCATATCCGCACCTACGCCTACCTGGGCGAGATGCGCGCCTCCACAAACCCGTTAGCCTACTGCGAGGGAGGCTTCTATGGCGGACATCTGGGCCTTCATGATAAAATTAAGCCTCTGTTAAAGACAGCAACGGCGTCCTTCGGAATCACCGCCTTCAATGAGCTTCAGGAGCTTTACAATGGAAAGTCACTGGTGGAGGACGGACAGTTTGCCCTGGAAGTGCTGCAGCACATTAATGACAAGGTGAACCAGTTTAAGAAGGAGGACAAAAACCTCTATGCGATCTATGCAACTCCCGCTGAGAATCTGTGCGGCTTACAGGTAAAGCAGTTTAGAAAGAAATATGGAATTATCGAGAATGTCTCCGACAGGGAGTATGTGAGCAACGGCTTCCACTGCCATGTGACGGAGGATATTACCCCGATCCAGAAGCAGGATCTGGAGTACCGCTTCTGGGAGCTGTCAAACGGCGGTAAAATCCAGTATGTGAAATATCCGATTGCCTACAACACAGATGCCATCCGCACTCTGGTGCGCAGAGCCATGAAGATGGGCTTTTACGAGGGTGTGAACCTGTCCCTGTCCTACTGCGATGACTGCGGTCATGAGGAGTTAAATATGGATGTATGCCCCAAGTGCGGCAGCAGGAACCTCACAAAGATTGACAGGATGAACGGTTATCTGAGCTATTCCCGCGTCAAGGGCGATACAAGGCTTAATGATGCGAAGATGGCAGAGATTGCCGAGCGTAAATCCATGTAGGGGCAGATTTCCGAAGTCCCTGAAGTTTCTGTTTTGGGGCCTTCGGGAAAGCAGACGGGCACAGACATATAAAGAGGAAAGACACATATAAGAGAAAGATAAAAGACAGAGGACAGATGCTATGCGCTATCACAATATAACAAAGGATGACATGCTGAACGGAGACGGGCTTCGGGTGGTTCTCTGGGTGGCGGGCTGCTGCCATGGCTGCAAGGGCTGCCACAATCCGGTGACCTGGGATATCAAGGGCGGGCTGCCCTTTGACAGGGAGGCCAGGGCAGAGCTGTTTGCAGAGCTTGAAAAGCCGTATATTTCCGGTATAACCTTAAGCGGAGGAGATCCCCTTCACCCGGACAACCGGGAGGAAATCGGCAGGCTTATGAAGGAGATCCGCGAGACATTTCCGGATAAGACTATCTGGCTTTACACAGGATATGACTGGGAGCAGGTGAGGGAGCTGCCGTACCTTGGATTCGCCGATGTCCTGGTGGACGGAAGGTTTGTGGAGGAGCTGAAGAACGAGGATCTGTACTGGCGGGGAAGCTCAAACCAGAGAGTGATCGATGTGAAGAAATCTCTGGAGAGCGGAGAGGTTGTGCTCCACTGCCAGTAGGAGTGTACGAACCACTGGCACAGCAGAAAAGGACAGATTTGACAGGCAGCCGTTAAAAAGGGGAAAGAGGAGAGCGTTTTTATGAGAAAAAATTTTGGTTCAAAGCCGTGGATGTATCCGATGCCGGTACTGATTATTGCCACCTACGGGGAGGACGGAACGCCGGATGCCATGAATGCAGCCTGGGGAGGAATGGCAGATACCGACAAAATTTTTATCTGTCTGAGCGCAGAGCATAAGACGGTGAAGAATATCCTGGCCAACAAGGCTTTTACCGTCAGCATGGCAGATGAGAACCATCTGGTCTCCGCTGATTATGTCGGAATTGAATCAGGGAACAAGGTTCCGGATAAGCTGGAAAAGGCAGGTTTTCACGCTGTAAAACGTGAATTTGTAGAGGCACAGCTGATCGAAGAGCTGCCCATGGCTCTCGAATGCAGGCTTGTAAGCTACGACGAGGAGACAGAGCTGATGATCGGAGAGATTGTCAATGTCTGCGCAGACGAGAAAATTTTGGATGAAAATGGAAACATTGCTCCGGAAAAGCTGCGTCCGCTTACCTTTGATCCGGTAAGCAATACCTACAGAAAGCTGGGAGAGAAGGCAGGAGATGCCTTTCGGGACGGGCTGAAGCTCAGGCAGCCTCAGTAACGGAACGTGTGTCCGGAGGGGAAACGCAGGAGGAAGAGGGCAGAAAACAAAGAAGAAATATAGAAGAAAGCCAGTGCATATCAGAAACAGCAGGATATGGCCTGGCTTTTTCTGGATTATGAGAAGGAAACAGGACCGGAGCCTTTGGCGGAAAACGGATGCCGGGGAGGCTGATTTTTGTCTCCGAAAACCCGTGACATTCTCCCGGCGGAATGGTAAAATAGCAGGGAAATCAGAACCAATGGAAATGAAAGAGAGGAATCAGGAAAACAGATGAAGATCAGAATTAAATATTTTACGGACAAAATTGATAAACTGTGTTATATAGATGGGAAATCCGACTGGATTGATCTGCGGGCTGCAGAAGATGTGGAGCTGAAGGCCGGTGAGTTTGCCCTGATCCCCCTCGGAGTGGCCATGGAGCTTCCAAAGGGCTATGAGGCCCATGTGGTGCCGAGGAGCAGCACCTTCAAGAATTTCGGTGTAATCCAGACCAATCATATGGGTGTGATCGATGAATCCTACTGTGGAGATCAGGATCAGTGGTTTTTCCCGGCCTATGCCCTGAGGGACACGGTGATCCATGTCAATGACCGGATCTGCCAGTTCCGCATTATGGAGCATCAGCCCGCCTTTTCCTTTGAGGAAACAGAAACCCTGGGCAATGAGAACAGAGGCGGACACGGAAGTACAGGGAAGAATTAAGAAGCGCGACGGCTTCGGAAGGTGAGGGGCAGATGAGAGTTCAAAGACGGATCGGCTGGATATCTGCCGTGTCGGCAGCGGTTCTTATGATGTCCGGCTGCCAGGACTCAAAGGCCGCCAGGGATGCCAGGCTTGCGGGCATTGAGCAGATGAACCAGGGAAATTATGAGGAGGCCATCGCCTCCTTTGACCTGGCTTTAGACGAGGCGGACGGGATTGTAAATGAATTTGAGCTGGATGTGTTGAAATACAGGGCAGAGGCTGAGTATATGACAGAGGATTTCACGGCAGCGGCTCATACCTATGGGATTTTGGCGGATGTGGATGACGGAAAGCCGGAGTATTACTACTATCAGGCTGCTTCAGAAGCCATGGCGGGAAATCTCGACGGGGCAGTTGCGGCCTATGAGAGCGCTCTGGTTGATACCTCAGGCGTCGGGAAAAGTGACCCGGACAGGGGGAAAGAGGACAGCGGGGAAAAGACAGACCGGGAGAACGGCCGGGAAACAGACAGCTCGCAGACGGAAGATACTCAGGCAGAGAACCGTCAGGAAGAGACGGAGGCCTCCGGCGATTTTTCCGCCCCGAAACAGAAGTCAATCAGGGAAGCATCTCTCTCGGCTGAGGCGCAGGCAGGCCGCTCTCTGGCGCTGTCAGCCATCGGAAAGGCATATGAGGATCAGGGCCGGTATGAGGAAGCCATGGATTTTTATGAGAGCGCGGCTGACTCCGGCCTGACGGCGGATCTCTATAACCGGATGGGCCTGTGCATGATGGCAGCCGGACGCTATGACGATGCAGTCTCTTATTTTGAAACGGGAATGACGCTAAATGACGAGGTGAAAATGCCGGATTTAAAGTATAACGAGGCTGCTGCTTACGAGTATAAAGGGAATTTTGAAAAGGCCCTGGAGCTGTTCAATGACTGGGTTTCCGTTTATGGCTCCACCCCTGAGATAGAGAAAGAGATCGCCTTTCTGGAGAGCCGCTGATCCAGGGGCGGGGAAGGCCAGGCATAGGAAAGACCAGAGACAGGAAAGATCAGGAAAATAAAAGATCAGGACAGGAAAGACCGGAGACAGGCTGCCCTCCGGGCAGCAGAATGGAGTATGTTATTTATGGCAGAGCTTTATGATATGAGGGAAGAGGCGGAGCGTGTCATTCTGGCGGCAGTCAGCACAGGTGACGGGGATGATACGGAGGAGTCAGTGGATGAGCTGGCGGAGCTTGTAAAGACAGCCGGGGCCACGGCCATTGACCGGATCATCCAGAACAGGGAACGGGTACACCCGGGAACCTATCTGGGCAAGGGAAAGATCGAGGAGGTGAGGGAGCGGGCGGCAGAGCTTCACGCTACAGGCATTGTCTGCGATGACGAGCTGAGCCCGGCTCAGCTTCGCAACCTGGAGGATGCTCTTCAGATCAAGGTGATGGACAGAACCATGGTTATCCTGGATATTTTCGCGTCCCACGCGGTGACGCGGGAGGGGAAAATTCAGGTGGAGCTTGCCCAGCTTCGCTACCGGGCAGCCAGGCTTGTGGGACTGAGAAATTCTCTCTCAAGACTCGGCGGAGGAATCGGAACCAGGGGACCGGGAGAGAAAAAGCTGGAGGTGGACCGCCGTCTGATCCACGAGAGAATCGGGCAGCTCAAATCAGAGCTTGAGAATGTGAAGCGCCACAGGGAGGTGGCAAGGCAGCAGAGAGATCGGAACTGTACCATATCAGCCGCCATTGTGGGCTACACTAACGCGGGAAAATCTACCCTGTTAAACTATCTGACGGATGCGGGGATTCTGGCCCAGGACATGCTGTTTGCCACCCTCGATCCGACTACGAGAACACTGGAGCTTCCCAGCGGACAGAAAATTCTTCTGACAGATACCGTGGGCTTTATCAGGAAGCTGCCCCATCACCTGATAGAGGCATTTAAGAGTACCCTTGAGGAGGCGCGCTACAGTGATATTATCCTGCATGTAGTGGATGTATCTAACCCGCAGATGGAGACCCAGATCCACATTGTGTATGAGACATTGAGACAGCTGGAAATCACGGATAAGACGGTGATCACGGTGTTTAATAAGATGGACCGCCTGACAGGGGATGTGATCCTCAGGGATTTCCGCTCGGACTTCCAGGTGAAGATTTCGGCAAAGACCGGAGAAGGCATTCCGGCCCTTCTGGAGACACTGGAGGGAATTCTCCGCAGCCGCAAGGTGTATCTGGAAAAGGTGTTCCCCTACGCCCAGGCGGGAAAAATCCAGTCCATCCGCAGGTACGGGGAACTTCTGTCGGAAGAGTATACAGAAGAGGGAATCGCAGTGAAGGCATATGTGCCGGCTGAGATTTACGGGAGTATTCTGCAGGGCTGACAGAAACGCCGCCCCGGACAGCTTTGACATTCGGGCGTACAGGCGCAAAGAGAAGAGAAATCAGGCGGCTGAGACAGAGACTGCCGGAAGGGCAGAGCGCACGGATATACAAAAAAATAGAGAGAGAAACAGGCGAAAAAGCACAATATCTTGTTTTTATTAAAAACATTTTCATAGATATTGTGCTTTCTTCTGTCTTTTGCTATAATGGAATCTGTACCCTCGTGACGGGTTTTTGGAAAGGAGAAGGCAGTATGATAAATGTGATTAAACGTGACGGAGAGATAGCTGACTTCAATCTGGCGAAGATAACGAATGCGATCAAGAAGGCATTCAAGGCCACCAGCAATGAGTACAGCCAGGAGATACTGGAGCTTTTATCCCTCCGTGTGACCGCTGATTTTCAGCCCAAGCTGCGAAACGGCAAGATCAGCGTGGAGGAGATACAGGACAGTGTGGAACATGTGCTGGAGCAGACCGGATACACGGAGGTGGCGAAGGCATATATTTTATATAGAAAGCAGAGAGAAAAAATCCGCAATATGAAGGCAACCATCCTGGACTATAAGGATGTGGTGAACAGCTACGTGAAGGTAGAGGACTGGCGCGTGAAGGAAAATTCCACCGTCACCTATTCCGTGGGAGGATTGATTCTGAGCAATTCAGGAGCTGTGACGGCCAACTACTGGCTGTCTGAGATCTACGATCATGAGGTGGCAGAGGCTCACAGAAACGCCGACATTCACCTGCACGATCTGTCTATGCTGACAGGCTACTGTGCAGGCTGGTCTTTAAAGCAGCTTCTTCTGGAGGGACTGGGAGGCATCACGGGAAAGATTACCTCGTCGCCGGCCAAGCATCTTTCCGTTCTCTGCAACCAGATGGTAAATTTCCTGGGAATTATGCAGAACGAGTGGGCAGGGGCACAGGCATTCTCCTCCTTTGACACGTACCTGGCTCCGTTTGTGAGGGTGGACAATCTCTCCTATGATGCAGTCAAAAAGTGCATTGAATCCTTTATCTACGGCGTCAACACCCCAAGCCGCTGGGGAACGCAGGCACCGTTTTCCAACATCACCCTGGACTGGACCGTGCCGGACGATATGGCTGAGATGAATGCCATCGTGGGCGGAAAGGAGATGGATTTCAAATATAAGGACTGCAAGCGCGAGATGGACATGATCAACAAGGCCTTTATTGAAACTATGATCGAGGGAGATGCCAACGGACGGGGATTCCAGTATCCGATTCCCACCTACTCCATCACCAGAGAGTTTGACTGGTCTGACACAGAAAACAACCGCCTTCTCTTTGAGATGACATCCAAATACGGAACCCCGTATTTTTCAAACTATATTAACAGTGACATGCAGCCAAGCGATGTCAGGAGTATGTGCTGCCGCCTGAGACTGGATTTAAGGGAGCTGAGAAAGAAGACCGGCGGCTTCTTCGGCTCAGGGGAGAGTACCGGCTCAGTGGGCGTAGTGACGATCAATATGCCGAGAATCGCCTATCTGGCAGTGGATGAGGACGATTTTTACCATCGCCTGGATCACATGATGGATGTGGCAGCCCGCTCCCTGAAGACAAAGAGGGATGTGATCACGAAGCTTCTGGACAATGGGCTTTACCCTTATACGAAACGGTACCTGGGAACCTTTGAAAACCATTTTTCCACCATCGGTCTGGTGGGAATGAATGAGGCGGGACTCAACGCCAGATGGATCCGC
This sequence comes from Clostridiales bacterium, assembly GCA_019423835.1. Lineage (GTDB taxonomy): Bacteria > Bacillota > Clostridia > Lachnospirales > Lachnospiraceae > Otoolea. Next base: position 8,993 of record JAHZAR010000015.1, read on the forward strand.
AAGGATATGACCCACAAAGAGACGCAGGAGTTTACAAAGAACGTGCTGAACCACATGAGGGAGAGGCTCTCGGATTATCAGGAATTATACGGGGATCTCTACAACCTGGAGGCCACTCCGGCTGAGTCCACCTCCTACCGGCTGGCAAAGCATGACAGGGAGCGGTATCCTGACATTATCACAGCCGGAGCGCCGGGAGAAACGCCGTACTATACAAACAGCTCTCACCTTCCGGTGGGATATACGGACGATGTCTTTGACGCCCTGGATATTCAGGACGAGCTGCAGACGCTTTACACCTCAGGAACCGTATTCCATGCCTTCCTGGGAGAAAAGCTGCCGGACTGGCGGTCTGCCGCCAAGCTGGTCCGCACCATTGCGGAGAATTACCGGCTGCCGTACTACACGCTGTCTCCGACCTACTCGATCTGCAGGGAGCATGGATATCTGATCGGAGAGCACTTTACCTGCCCTGTCTGCGGTGAGAAGGCAGAGGTATACAGCCGAATTACAGGCTACTACCGTCCGGTACAGAACTGGAATGAGGGCAAATCCCAGGAGTATAAGGACAGAAAGACCTACAGCATGGGCCATTCCAGAATGAAAAACGGAAAGGAGTTTTCCGTTGGCCTGGAGGAGAAGCATGAGTCCGCCGGGGAGGAGCGCAAAGATACAGCCAGAAAGGGTGTGGCTGCCAGGGCAGGTGCTTACCTGTTTACCACTAAAACATGCCCCAACTGCCGGATGGCCAGGGAATTTTTAAAGGGAACCGAGTATACGGTGGTAGATGCGGAGGAGAATCCTGACATGTCCGATCAGTTCGGGATTATGCAGGCTCCGACGCTGGTTCTCGTGGGAAAGGACGGAGAGATAAAGAAATTCGTCAATGCGTCCAATATCAGGAAGTTTGCTGAGGAACACAGATAAAAGGCAGCTCAGGCGGATAAAATGAATTGCAGGCGGAAACGGCGCCGCAGCTTCGGGAGAGGGAAGCTGCGGCGCCGTTTTGCGGCCAAACGTCCGGTCACACGTTTCCAGGAGGAGAGCCGGACAGGAAGGGGAAGTCAGGGGGAAGAAGGGTTTTGGGTTATTATTTTCACAAAATCCCGATAAAACTATAAATATTCTCCGTATTATGCTAAAATCATAGACAAGATAAGAAAATGCAGGGAAATTTTTCATTAAATTAAAAAACTGCCCAGTATTAGGAGGAGATTATGAAGAACCTGGAAGAGAAGTATCTGGAACGGCTTTCGGAGCTGTACCCGACGATTGCGGCAGCATCCACAGAGGTGATCAATCTGGAAGCCATATTAAACCTTCCCAAGGGGACAGAACACTTTCTGACGGACGTGCACGGGGAGTATGAGGCCTTTTCCCATGTGCTGAAAAACGGTTCCGGCTCAGTGAAGAGAAAGATTGACGATGTGTTCGGAAATACCCTGAGCCGTCAGGACAAACAGGCGCTGGCAACGCTGATCTACTATCCGTGGGAAAAGATGGAGCGGATCCTGAAAAAGGAGGAAAATCCAGAGGACTGGTATAAGATCACCCTTTACCGGCTGATTGAGGTATGCCGCCGAGCATCCAGCAAGTATACGCGCTCCAAGGTGCGAAAGGCTCTCCCAAAGGAGTTTGCCTATGTGATGGAGGAGCTGATCACAGAGAGAGGGGATCTGGCAGACAAGGAATCCTACTATGATGCCATTGTGCGGACGATTATCCGTGTGGGGAGAGCAGGGCAGTTTATTGCGGCGCTCTGTGAGCTGATTCAGCGTCTGACCGTCGATCATCTGCACATTGTCGGAGATATCTTTGACAGGGGACCGGGACCCCATATCATTATGGACAAACTGATGGCCTATCACTCTGTGGACGTACAGTGGGGAAACCACGATGTGCTGTGGATGGGAGCCGCGGCAGGGCAGCTCTGCTGCATTGCAACTGTGATCCGCATCTGTGCAAGGTATGGAAATCTCGATATTCTGGCGGACGGAGACGGTATCAATCTTCTTCCGCTGGCAAACTTTGCCCTGAACACCTATGGGGAGGATCCCTGCTCCTGTTTTGCACTGAAGGGAACGAATACATATGAACAGCCGGAGCTGGAGCTGAACCTGAAAATGCACAAGGCGATCTCTGTCATTCAGTTTAAAGCGGAGGGACAGGCGATCAGGCGCCATCCCGAATTTGGCCTGGGGCACAGGAATCTGCTTCAGCAGATTGACTATGAAAAAGGGACGATCTCCCTGGATGGAAAGGACTATCCGCTCCTTGACACAAATTTTCCCACCATTGATCCGGCGGATCCCTGCCGGTTTACAGAGCAGGAGGCAGACATCATGGATCGCCTTGCCAAGGCTTTTATGGGATGCGAAAAGCTGCAGAGGCATATGAAATTCCTGCTTGCCAATGGGAGCCTGTATAAAGTCTACAATAACAATCTGCTCTACCACGGCTGCGTACCTCTCAACGGAGACGGTACATTAAAAGAGGTGGAAATCTACGGAAAGAGCTACAGGGGACGGGCCCTCTATGATGTTCTGGACAATTATGTCCGCAAGGGTTTTGTGGCCGTGGATGAGGAGGAGCGCGAAAAGGGACGGGATTTGATGTGGTATATCTGGCTCAGTGAGAACTCTCCTCTGTTTGGGAAGGATAAGATGGCCACCTTTGAGCGGTATTTTCTGGCGGAGAAGGAAACCCACCGGGAGGTGAAAAATCCTTATTACCAGTTCCTGGAAAATGAGGAGGTTGTGGACCGGATTCTCCGGGAGTTTGGGCTTGAGCCGGAGGGGGCCCATATCATCAACGGGCATGTGCCAGTCAAATCAAAAGATGGAGAAAGTCCGATTAAGTGCGGCGGAAAGCTGCTGATTATCGACGGCGGCTTTTCCAGAGCCTATCAGAAGGAGACAGGAATTGCCGGGTACACGCTGATCTATAATTCCTACGGCCTGATCCTGGCGGCACACAGGCCCTTTGAATCCACAGAGGCGGCTATCGAGAATGAGAGCGATATACACTCAGACAGCACGGTAGTCAAATGGGTTGCCAGAAGAAAAAGGGTGGGAGATACAGATACCGGACGGGAGCTGAGAGAAAAGATTCAGGATCTGGAGAGACTTCTGGAGGCCTACTACAGCGGAGCGATAGCGGAAAAGTTTACAGGATAGAGACGGACGGAGATTCGGGATATGAGCGTCAGAGGACAATTCCCCCTGCCATTTTTATCATTTTAACGCATTAATGCACCATTTTGCCTTGTATTTTGTGCAGTTTTGTAGTAAACTGTCAAGAAACAGGTATATATATAAAGGAGAAAAGTGGAATGGAAAGAGAGAAATTTTCGTCGCGCCTGGGATTTATCCTGATCTCCGCAGGCTGTGCCATCGGCCTCGGAAATGTCTGGAGATTTCCGTATATTGTAGGGCAGTACGGCGGAGCGGCCTTTGTGCTGATTTACGTGGCCTTTCTGCTTCTTCTGGGCCTTCCCATCATCGTCATGGAGTTCGCAGTGGGGCGTGCCAGCCAGAAGAGCGTGGCCCTGTCTTTTGATGTTTTGGAACCAAAGGGAAGCAAATGGCACATCGAAAAATGGTTCGCCATGGCCGGAAATTACATCTTAATGATGTTTTATACAACCGTTGCCGGCTGGCTTGTCTACTACTTTGTGAAGATGGCAAAAGGAGATTTTGCGGGTCTGGATCCGGCCGGAGTGTCTGAGCAGTTCAATGCTGTGATGGCGAGCCCGTCTATCAACGTGGGATATATGATTTTCGTGGTTGTGGTCTGCTTTGCTATCTGCGCAATGGGCCTCCAGGCGGGAGTTGAAAAGATTACCAAGATTATGATGGTTGTGCTTCTGCTCCTGATGATTGTCCTGGCGGCGAACTCTGTCATGATGAAAAACAGCGGTCCAGGACTTGAATTTTACCTGAAACCGGATTTCCAGAAGATTAAGGATGCGGGACTCGGCGAGGTGGTGTTCGCGGCACTGGGACAGTCCTTCTTTACGCTGAGCATCGGAATCGGCGCTCTGGCGATCTTTGGCAGCTACATAGGCAAAGAGAGACGTCTGACAGGAGAGGCTATCAGTGTTCTCATCCTGGACACCTGTGTGGCATTTATGGCGGGACTGATCATATTCCCGGCCTGCTTTGCCTACAACATCGAGGCAGGACAGGGACCATCCCTGATCTTTGTGACCCTGCCCAATGTGTTCAACAATATGTCCGGCGGAAGGTTCTGGGGAAGCCTGTTCTTCGTGTTTATGGCATTCGCGGCAGGCTCCACAGTGATTGCCGTATTCCAGAATATTGTATCCTTTGCCACCGATCTGACAGGCTGCTCTGTAAAGAAGGCAGTTGCAGTGAATCTGGTAGCAGTGATTATCCTCTCTCTTCCCTGTGCGCTGGGCTTTAATCTGTTAAGTGCAGTTGCACCGTTTGGAGCAGGCTCCACCATCATGGATCTGGAGGATTTCATTGTCAGCAACAACCTTCTTCCTCTGGGAAGCCTTGTATATCTCTTATTCTGCACAAGCCGCTACGGCTGGGGCTTCAAAAACTTCCTGGCGGAAGCGGATGAGGGAAAGGGCATTAAATTCCCGGCATGGGCGAGAGTTTACATTTCCTACGGGATCCCGATTATTGTGCTGATTATCTTTGTTCAGGGCTACTGGTCAAAGTTTGCACCGATGTTTATGAATTAGAATGAAATAGTTTGACTGCTTCAGGTAGAGGGAAAGCGCCCCCGCCGGGAACTCAGATACGGTTCCCGGCGGGGGCGCTTGGCATACATGCGCCGGCGGCCCGGAGCTGAGCCCCACAGACAGAGCGGGGCGGTCTGTCACCGGGCAGACGCCTTTGAAAGGCAGGTTTCGATGGCCTGCACAAGAGCAGCCGAGGTATACTGTGTCCCTTCCGGGTATGTAAGGTTTTCCAGGGACTGGGAGGAGCAGATCTGCTCGGAGAGCTGTTCCAGTGCCGGAGCCATGAGAGGGTACATGGTTTCCACGGAATCGCTCAGGGGCGAGAGGGCAATGGAGTTGATGTGATCGGCATCCACTGCCACCTCCAGATCTACATTCTGGCTTCCGAGTACGAGAGAAGTCCGGTAGATGCCTGGGGTGTAGGAAACCGCGCCGGCCTGTACCTGGCTGGAGGAAACGGGGCCGGATTCCTCTTTTGGCCGGAACATAATAAAAAACAGAGTGATGAGAATGATGCCAAGACCGATAAATATGGCCGTATAGATAATTTCCTTCATGCGGAGCACCACAATTTTTGTTTTAGAGCTCATAAAAAGCCCCCCGATTTTGTTTATTACAGTGTATTTTGGAAAATCGGGATTTATGACAGGGAATGCTGTGAGGAGGGATGGGGGAGTGATAAGCGAACAATGAGGCCTCTGTAAAAAAGCAGTGTTAAGGTTTCTGAAAGCGGTTGACTTTAATCCGAAATCGGACTAAAATAGTGCTTGTAAGTCCGATTTCGGATTAAGAGAAACGTTCCTGAAGAGATGGCCAGGCGGATTCATCCAGAAGCACCCCGTAAGGCTGCAAAATGGAGCCGGTTTGGCCGGTCTGGGAAAAGTTAAGATTAAAAACAGTTCAGGGAGGAATACGATGGAGGAGAAGCAGGGGCAGGAGCTCAGAGAGTTTAACCGCCTATATAAAAAGCTGGAGGAGCTGTATCACAGTCTGTCACTGAGGCTTGGAATGTCAGACAGTATTTTTGCGATTCTCTACACCATCTGTGAGTTGGGAGACGGATGTTCTCAGAAGGAGATCTGTGAGCAGCTCTCTGCCAGCAAGCAGACGATCAACTCGGCAATACGCAAGCTGGAAAATCAGGGAATTCTCTGTCTGAGAAGGGGGGAGAGAGGGAGAGAGCTTCACATTCACCTGACGGAGAGAGGGAGACGTGAGGTGAGTGAGAAAATTTTTCCTGTCATGGAGGCTGAGGATCGGGCATTTATCAGGATGCCAGAGCAGGAACGGGCGGAGTTTCTGCGGCTGAGCCGCATGTATGTGGACGCCATGATCCGGGAAACCGCTTCTATTACGGCTTTGGAGGAAAGACCATGAAGATTTTGATGAGATTTATCAGGCCGTACAGAGGGCTGGCTGCAGCTGCGCTCCTGTTCGTGTTTTTAGATGTGGCGGGAGCCCTCGTCATACCTACCATCACCGCGGATCTGATCAATGTGGGTGTCAGCACCGGAAATATGGATTACATTTATGAGAAGGGAATCCTGATGATGGCAGTCACTGTCCTGGCAGGAGGCTGTGCCCTGTTTGGCAGCCTTCTGTCAGCCAGACTTTCCGCGCTGCTTGGGAGAGATATGAGAGATGCCCTGTATGAAAAGACACTGACCTTTTCGATCCACGATTTTGAGCAGTTCGGCACTGGCTCCATGATCACCAGAACATTGAATGATGTGGCTGTGATTCAGCAGTCAGCCGTGTGGTGCATCACGATGGTGCTCCCGGTTCCTGCACTCTCACTCATGGGAATTGTCATGGCAGTTTGGATTGACCCTGCCATGGGAGCAATCCTGGCAGCTGCGGTGGTGCTTGTCATCCTCCTGGCCCTGTTTATCAGCCGGAAGGCGGCTTCGATCTTTGAGATGCTTCAGCACTACCTGGATCGGATGAACGTAGTGCTGAGGGAAAACATTACGGGCGTGAGGGTAATCCGGGCGTTTAACAAGGAAGGCCATGAGAAAAAGAGGATGAAGAAGTCCTTTGAGGACTACGCAGAGGCTGCCATCAAGACAAACCAGCTGTTTGCCGCCCTTGACAGCTTTTCCTTTTTCGCAATCAACATCCTGATTGTTGCGATTCTCTGGATCGGCGGAAACAGGATTGGCGCAGGGAGCATGGAAATCGGCGATATCACGGCTCTGACAGAGTACACGATTCTGATCCTCTACTATCTGATGATGGCTCAGATGGTAATCATTCTCCTGCCCAGGGCGCGTGTCTGTCTGGGAAGACTTGCGGAGGTCCTGACCTGCGAACCAGAGGTAAAGGACGGAGAGAAAGCCGCAGAGGAGAAGGACAGGACCCAACAGAGAGACGGATTGGGAGAGGAGGGAGCCTTCTGCTTTAAAAATGTTTCGTTCCGGTTTGCAGATGCCGATGAGGACACCCTGAGGAACCTGAACTTTGTCTGCCGCAGAGGGGAGACAACGGCCGTCATCGGAGGAACGGGGAGCGGAAAGTCTACCATTGCCAGGCTGCTTCTGCGCTTTTACGATGTGACGGACGGATCCATTCTGGCAGACGGTACAGATGTGAGGCACATGAGCCAGAGGGAGCTCCGCTCCAGAATCGCCTATATTCCCCAGAAGGCCTGGCTGTTTTCCGGGACCATCGCCGACAATCTCCGGTTTGGGAAACCGGATGCATCTGAGGAAGAGATGTACCATGCCCTCGATGTGGCCCAGGCGGGCTTTGTGAGGGAGCTGGAGCAGGGGATCAAATCTCATGTGGCCCAGGGAGGAACAAATTTCTCCGGCGGCCAGAAACAGAGGCTTGCCATTGCCAGAGCCCTTATGAAGAAGGCGGATCTGTATATTTTCGATGACAGCTTTTCTGCTCTGGACTTTAAGACGGACAGTGCCCTCAGAAGGGCGCTGAAGGCAGAGACGGGGGAGGCGGCTGTGCTGATCATTGCTCAGCGGATTAATACGATTCTGAACGCAGAGCAGATCATTGTGCTGAATGAGGGACAGATTGCCGGGATCGGAACACACGAAAGCCTCTTGAGAGAGTGCCGTGTGTACCAGGAGATTGCCCGATCACAGATGAAGGGAGGGGAGGAATAGTGAATACAGAGAAGAGTTATCCGGAGGATGAGCTGGATCTGGAAGTGCCTAAGCATGGGCTGAGAACCATGAAGCGGATGTGGGACTCTGCGCCGGAGCAGCACTTACGGCTGCTTTTGGTTATGGTTTCCGTTGTGTGCTATACGCTGTTTTCTATTGTATCGCCCCTCTACAGCGCGCACCTGGTGGATCTGATATGGAACGGGGTGAAGGAGTCTGCCGCGCTGGGGACTGTATTTAGATTCAGCTGGGCCCGGGGAGGGCGGGAGCTGCTCGTCCTCTTTCTCCTCTATTTTGTCACCTGGCTGTTTTATACGGCCCAGAATTTCCTGATGGCCGGCTTTGCAGAAAAGCTGAACCTGAACCTGAGGGAACAGATCAGCAGAAAATTAAACAGACTGCCGCTGTCCTATTTCGACGGGCATCAGCCGGGAGAGATTTTAAGCCGTGCCACAAACGATCTGGACAAAATGTCAGAGGCCCTTCAGACCGGGCTTTTGAAGCTGTTTACCTCGGTGGGGCTGGCGGCAGGATCGCTGATTATGATGTTTCGCTATAACCTTGTCCTTACGGCAGTGTTCCTGGTATTTACAGGGCTGTCCATGGTGCTCACAAATATATTTTCAGGAAAGACGCTCCGCTTCTCCGCCAGAAGGCAGCGAGCCATGAGCAGGCTGACCAGCTGTGTGGAGGAATCCTACAGCGGGCGCGTGATCATCCGGGCATTTAACCGGGAAGAGGAAAGTCTTGCGTCCGTGAAGCAGGCTTCGGAGGAGCTGGCCAGAACCTCCATCCAGGCAGAATTTCTGGCGCAGGCCATCAACCCTGCTATCCGTTTTGTAAACAGGACGGGGCAGGTGCTGATTGCGGTTCTGGCCGGAAAGTTCCTGATCGGCGGGGAGCTGACAGTAGGCGCCATTCAGGCTTTTTTCCAGTACGTCTACCAGGCAGGGGAGCCGCTGACAGAGGCATCCTATATGATCAATTCCATGCAGTCGGCTCTGGCCTCCATGGAGCATATTTACAGAATGCTTGACGAGGAGGAGATTACAGAAGAGCCAGAGCACCCGGTGAGCCTGCCAGGCGCTTGGGGAAGCGTGGAATTTCAGGATGTGCGCTTCGGATATTCACCGGATCATATTTTGATGAAGCGGATCAGTTTTTCCGTAAAGCCAGGTCAGAAAATTGCCATTGTGGGAAATACCGGCGCCGGAAAGACGACGCTGATTAACCTTCTGATGCGTTTCTATGAGGTAAACGGCGGAAGGATTCTGCTGGACGGGGAGGATACGGCCCATATGACCAGGGCGGAGCTTCGGAAAAATTTCGGCATGGTGCTTCAGGACACCTGGCTGTTTGGAGGAACCATTGCGGAAAATATCGCCTACGGAAGGCCGGATGCATCCAGAGAAGAGGTGATTGCGGCTGCGAAGGCCGCCCATGTGGATTTCTTTATCCGCACCCTCCCCAAAGGCTATGATACCATTCTGGACAACGAGGCGGAGAATATCTCGGTTGGCCAGAGACAGCTTCTCACCATCGCCCGGGTGATGCTGTGCAATCCTCCGGTGCTGATCCTGGACGAGGCCACATCCAGCGTGGACACAAGGACGGAGATGGCCATAGGAAAGGCTATGCAGTCGTTAATGAAGGGCAGAACCAGCTTCGTCATCGCCCACCGCCTGTCGACGATTGTGGATGCAGATCTGATTCTGGTGATGAAAGACGGTGATATCATCGAGCAGGGAAGCCACAGGGAACTTCTGAAAGCCGGCGGGGCGTATGCAGAACTCTATAACAGCCAGTTTGCCTAGGAGCGGAGGACACAGTTGTCTGAGCCAGTTTTTTCTGACAGCAGAGAAAATTTGTGGTATAATGACTGCAAAGCAGTCATTATACCTGCGCATACCGGTTTCAGCATTCACTGCTGAAATCCGGGCGCTGAAATCCGCCGGAGGCTGCCATATCCGGAGGATATGGTATAATAAAAGAAAAAACAGTTTGCCATACAGGGTGAACCGGAAAAGAGGCTGTGGAGCTGCCCGCCCTGCAGGCAAGGCCGTTTTTGCGGGAATGTCCGGGGATGAGAGCAGCTCAGACGGCAGAAAGGATGGGGAAGGATGAAAATTGCAATTATTTTTTACAGCCAGACAGGACATACCAGAGAGATGGGCTCTGTGATTGCAGAGGGAGTGGAGCGCGCCGGCGGTGAGGCAAGACTTTTCTCGGTGGAGGAGCCGGTGGACGAGGAGTATGTAAACTCCTGCGACGGGGTCATTATTGGAACGCCCACCTGGCTTGCCAATACCTGCTGGCAGATTAAAAAGTGGCTTGATGTGGACAGCGGGAAGCTGAAACTGGCAGGGAAGCTGGGGGGCGTGTATGCCACGGCTCACTATGCCCAGGGAGGAGGCGATGTGGCGCTCATGAATCTGATCGGCCACATGCTGGTGAAGGGAATGCTTCTCTACTCCGGCGGCGCTTCCCTTGGAAAACCCTTTATCCATCTGGGACCGGTTGCTCTGGATTCCGTGGGAACTCATTTCGAGGACTGCAAGGAGGATTTCCGGATCTACGGAGAGCGGTTTGCCAGAAAAGCCGGCGAGCTGTTTGAGAAATAGAGGCTGACAGAGAAGGACTGAAAGAAAACAGAGCGGAGAAAGTCCGGCGGAGAAACAAGAACCGGGAAATCGGACAGACTGAGGAACCAGATTCCAAAAGTCTGTTCGATTTTTTTCGTGACACTGGGGGAGAAATATATTATAATAAACCCATTGCAGTGCAGGCCGAAGAAGACGGCGCCGCAGAATACTGCCAGATGGAACACGATATAGGAGAATAGAAATATGGGAAATAAATTTGATCTGCTGAATCCGAAGCAGCAGGAGGCGGTTTTTCATACAGAAGGGCCTCTTCTGGTTCTGGCGGGAGCCGGTTCGGGAAAAACGAGGGTTCTGACTCACAGGATAGCCTATCTCATAGAGGAAAAGGGGGTGAACCCCTGGAATATTATGGCCATTACCTTTACCAACAAGGCGGCAGCCGAGATGAGGGAGAGGGTGGACCGGATTGTGGGCTATGGATCTGAGAGTATCTGGGTGAGCACCTTTCACTCCTCCTGTGTGCGAATCCTCAGAAGGCATATAGACAGGCTGGGATACGATACCAGCTTTACCATCTATGACACAGATGATCAGAGAACTCTGATGAAACAGATTTTCAAGCGCCTTCAGGTGGATACCAGGCAGTTTAAGGAGAGAGGTGTGCTGGGAAGGATTTCCTCTCTCAAGAATGAGATGATCCGGCCAGACGAGGCCCTTGCAAACGCAGGGGGGGACTTCAGGGAGAAAAAGATCGCGGAGATCTACGGAGAGTACCAGAAAGCTCTGAAAAACAATAATGCCCTGGATTTCGACGATCTGCTGGTCAAGACCGTGGAGCTGTTTGAGGCGGATCAGGAGGTTCTCGCCTATTATCAGAACCGGTTCCGCTATATTATGGTGGACGAGTACCAGGACACCAATATGGTGCAGTTTAAGCTGGTCGATTTGCTGGCAGGAAAGTACAGGAATATCTGCGTGGTGGGCGATGACGACCAGTCTATTTACAAGTTCAGGGGGGCTGACATTGAAAATATCCTGAGCTTTGAGAAGGCGTTTCCGGGAGCCCAGGTCATCAAGCTGGAACAGAATTACCGCTCCACCCAGAATATTCTGAATGCCGCCAACGAGGTGATCCGAAACAACAGAGGCAGAAAGGATAAAACCCTGTGGACGGCCAATGGGGAGGGCGAGCGGGTGCGTCTTGCTCAGTTTGACACGGCCTATGAGGAGGCGGACTACATAGCATGTGACATCAAGGCCGAGTCTGTCAAGGAAAACCGTCCGTTTTCCGACTTCGCCGTGCTGTACCGTACCAACGCCCAGTCCCGCCTTCTGGAGGAGAAAATGATTCTCCACAGCATCCCGTACCGGCTGGTTGGCGGCGTCAACTTCTATCAGAGAAAGGAGATCAAGGATATTCTTTCTTATTTGAAAACCATCGCAAACGGCCAGGATGATCTGGCTGTCCAGAGAATTGTCAATGTGCCGAAGCGGGGAATCGGCGCCACATCCATGGGAAGGGTGACTGCTTTTGCCTCTGCAGGCGGGATGAGCTTTTATGACGCCCTTCTCCGTGTGAAGGCTGTCCCGTCCATCGGAAAGGCAGCTGACAAGATTGGGGTGTTTACAGAACAGATCGAGGACTTCAAGGCTAGGCTGGGGGAGCTGAGCTTAAAGGAGCTTATCGAAGAAATCCTTGAAAATACCGGATACCGAAAAGAGATTGAGGCTGAGGGAGAGGTAGAGGCGGAGACCAGGCTTCAGAATATCGAGGAGCTGATCAACAAGGCAGTGGCCTACTGGGATAATGAGGAGAATCCTACCCTGGACGGCTTCCTGGAGGAGGTCGCTCTGGTGGCGGATGTGGACAGTATGGACGAGTCGGAAAACCGTGTGGTGCTCATGACGCTCCACAGTGCCAAGGGACTGGAATTTCCCCATGTGTACCTGAGCGGAATGGAGGACGGGCTGTTCCCCAGCAGCATGTCGATCATGTCCGACGACGGGGACGCAGTGGAGGAGGAACGCCGTCTCTGCTATGTGGGAATCACAAGGGCCAGAGAGAGGCTTACCCTGACGGCAGCCAGACAGAGGATGACCAACGGGGAGACGAGGTTTTCCAGGCTCAGCCGCTTCGTGGAGGAGATCCCGCCCCTTCTCCTGGACAGGCAGAACAGGCCCTCTGCCTTTGAGAGAGGGGGAACGGGAGCCGGCGGATCCGGGCTTCATTTCGCGGAGGATGAGTTTGACGACAGCGGTCTGCCCTGGGGAGACGATTTCGAGCCGGGCTTTGGCTCCCGCTCGTCCGGCCGCCCGGGCGGAAGATTCGGAGAGGAGCAGGGCAGCTCATCCTCAACAGGTTCCTCCTGGTCAGGCAATTCTTCCTGGAGAGGAGGATGGGGAGGCGCCTCAGTCTCCTCCGGCGACTGGGACCGTTCCACAGAAGGGTTTACAGTGCCCGCTCGTCCGGCCGGATTCAGCGCATTCGGCCAGAAGCCCAATGCCTATGCCTCCAGAACCTCCAGTCCGGCCCCTTCCTTCGGAAAGCAGTTTACAGTCCAGAAGGCAGGGAGTCTCGACTATAAGGCCGGCGATCGTGTCCGCCATATAAAATTCGGGGAGGGGACGGTGAAGAACATTGTGGACGGCGGTAAGGATTACGAGGTGACCGTGGACTTTGACAGGGCCGGAACTAAAAAAATGTTTGCGTCCTTTGCAAAATTGAAAAAATTGTAATAAATTTATGGTTTTCACATAAAATATGTATAGTAAAAAGACAGAGATAATGGTATAATAATAAAGACATATCCATTAGAAGGTTATGGAGAAAGGACGTGACAAGATGAATAAATTCGATCTGATGGGCAAGGATGCTTTTAACAGAGTGGAAGAGATTATGAATGCCACAAAACTCAACGAATTCCTTCACAGAAAAGAGGAGGAGGAGAAGAAAAAAACCTGCATTCTCTGGATTCTGGCGATTATCGGCGTGGTAGCTGCTGTAGCGGCAATCGCTTATGGAGTGTATCGTTTCTTTACTCCTGACTATCTTGAGGATTTCGAGGACGATTTCGAGGATGACTTCGACGATGACTTCTTCGACGAGGAAGAGGCAGAGGCTGTTGAGAAGGAAAAGGACAAAGAATAAAGAAGGGATCAGAGCAGGATGGAACTGTTTTGAAGACTGGCCGGAAGCGGGACACCGCTTCCGGTTTTTTGATCTGTGGGAAAGATCCTGCTGTCCTTGCTGCATTAAAAATCTTGGTTCCTGCAGAGCATAAATGCCCTGTTCCGGATCCACGCCTGCCGTATGGAAATTGCTGCCTTACAACTGTGTCCGCTTTATTCTGCCAGAGCTCTCCAAGGGTTTTGCCGCCAGAAGATGGCAGGGAGACTGTTCTTTCAGGGAAAACAGTGAATGAAGCGGAACCTGTAGAAGCCCATGGGAAGGCCTGAAAAGGCCAGGAGCTTTCAAAGCGGCTGAATACAGGAGGAAGCAGACGCTTTTTTGATTATATGTAAAATTATTGTTGAATAATATATAAAATTTTTGTTGAATAATTAAAATAATATTGTAAAAAAGAAGAAAGCCTGATATAATAAAGACAACCAAAATATTAGGGAAAAATAGAGGAGGTAGAGATGGAACAGAAGAGACAGCTGATAACAGAGAAGGCGCCTTCGCCTGCGGGGCCGTATTCTCAGGGAATTTTGTCAGAAGACTTTGTCTTTGTTTCCGGGCAGAGGCCGGTGAATCCGGAGACAGATACTGCCTGTGAAGGGATCAAGGAACAGACGAGGCAGGTGATCAAAAATCTGGAGGCGGTTCTCAGAGAAGGGGGCAGCTCTCTTGAGGATGTGGTCAGAACCACCGTATATCTGGCCGACATCTCTGACTTTGATGAGATGAATGAGATCTATTGTCAGATGATGCCCCGGCCATTTCCGGCAAGAACCACCATAGGTGCTCAGCTCAGGGGAATTTTGGTAGAAATTGACGCGATTGCGAGAAAGAAGTAGGAAGAGACAGTGAAGGATATTGAGGAAATTGTACCGGTTCTCGATGCACTGATACAGGGACTGGGAAAACATTTTGGGGAGTCAGTGGAGTTTGTGGTTCACGATTACAAAAAAGATTTTTCAAAGACAATCGTGGCCATTGCCAATGGAAATGTCACAAAAAGGGAGGTGGGGGACAGCGGCACATCAATCGGCCTTAAAATTATGCAGGGGCAGCAGGAAGAGGAAGGGAAATTCGGATATATCACCCAGACAAAGGACGGAAGGTTTCTGAAATCCAGCACCATCTATATTAAAGATGAGAGAGACAAGATTCTGGGCTCCGTCTGCGTGAACTGTGACATCACAGACGCCATGGTGGCCAGAAATTTTCTGAACAGTTATGTGGGGGCTTCCGGAAACGATCAGGTAGAGGCCACGGTATACAATAATGTAGACGACCTGCTGATATCTCTGATCAATGAGTCCATTCATTATGTGGGGACTCCGGTTGCCATGATGAACAGAGAGCAGAAGATAGAGGGGATTAAATATCTGAGCGACAGGGGGGCATTTAAAATCAAAAATGCCAGCACCATTGTGTCAAAATACTATGATGTGTCGAGATATACAATATATAACTATATTAACGATGCACAGGAGATAGGAAAAGGAGAAGAGTAGGAAAAGATCAGGAGGTACGGGGTATGTTAAATAAGGAACTGATCGACAGAGAATATTCGTTTTTAGGGGATACGGTTTTTTTAAATGTTTCATCAGTAGTGATGCCGCCTTTGAGGGTACAGCGGGCATATGAGAGTTTTATGCCGGACTATATCAGAAATTATGGGGATGACATTGTGCCAAGGGCGTGGAAGATGGTGGAAGATACCAGAGAGAAGGCGGCAAGGCTGATAAACGCCGCTGACCCGCTGGAAATTGCCTTTGTGAAGAATACCTGTGAGGGAATTTCCATTCTGGCGGATGGATTTCCCTTTCAGGCAGGAGACAATGTAGTGGCAGCAGATCAGGAGCACCAGGCCAACCTGTTTCCCTGGATCAATCTGCATCAGAGAAAAGGGGTGGAGCTTCATATCGTAAAAAGCCGGGACGGGGAGATACCGATGGAGGATATGATAGCTGCCATAGACGGGAATACCAGGATCGTGACAGTTTCTGCCGTACAGTTCAGCACAGGTTTTTACATGGATTTAAAGAAATTAGGGGAAGAGTGCAGAAAGAGGGGGGTGCTGTTTGCCGTAGACGGCATACAGGCTCTGGGACGTCTGAAGCTGGATGTGCAGGAGATGGGGATCGACTGGCTGGCTGCGGGAACAAACAAAGGCCTGCTTGGGACATTGGGGGCCGGCCTTGTGTACTGCCGCAGCGAGCTCACAGAGAAAATCACTCCTCCCTATGCGTCATACCAGAGCGTGGTCAGCCATGTGGAGCCGCCGGCGATTACGACAAATTTTGAAAGCCTGGAATGGCACTCAGATGCAAGAAGATTTGAATCAGGAAATTTAAGCTATAACTGTATTTGCGCTATCAATAAAGGAATGGAGCTGATCCTGGAGATTGGAATCGAAAACATCGAGGAGCATATCAGACACCTGGAGAAGCTGCTGCGGGAAAAAATTTCTGATTTGGAACTTCCGGTTGTTCAGGCGAAGGACAGCAAGAACTGGGGTGGAATGGTCTGCGTCTATTATCCGCCCAATGCTGACGAGGAGGCAAAAAAAATACTGGAGAAATACAAGATACACTGCACCATGAGGGGAGGATATATCCGGTTCGGACTGAATTTTTATAATACGGAGGAGCAGATGGAAACTGTTTCGGCAGCGCTGCATGAAATCAGCAGAATAGGACGCTAAGGAGGCGGAAGTATGGGTGTAGTGGCAAAGTATAGGAAGATACCTTTATTGACGAAGCTTCTGGCTGCAATGGTGCTTGGAATTATACTGGGAGCCGTTTTCGGAGAGAGAATACTGGTGGTTCAGCCTCTGGGAACTATTTTTCTCAACCTACTGAAAATGGCGGCGCTGCCGTTAATCGTGGTAAACCTGATTTCAGGAATTTCCTCTCTGGATGATCCCAAAATTTTCGGAAGAGTGGGCCTGAAAATCATGTTTTACTACTGCATCACGACAGTTATCGCAATTATTATGGGGCTGGTTATGGGAACAATCCTGCAGCCGGGAAAGGGCTTTGTCCTTCAGGGAAGCTATGATCAGGCCATCGAGACGATTCCGTCGTTGGGGCAGACGCTGATCGGCCTGATTCCCGCCAATATCTTTGAGGCCCTGTCAGCGGGAAAATTTGATCAGATCGTGGTATTCAGCGCCTTTGTGGGCGTGGCGATGCTTCTGGTGAAGCCGGAGGACCGGTGTGTTCTGAAACAGGGAGTGGACAGCCTGGCAAACCTGTTTAACCGCCTGGTAGGGATGATTATGGGATATGCCCCCATCGGTATCTGTGCTCTGATGTCCTGCACAGTGGGGACATATGGAACACAGCTGGGAGGTTTTCTGGCAAAATATCTGGGGGCATCCTACACATGTGTGATTGTGCAGATTGGTATTTACTGCATTCTGCTGGCAGTGTTCGGAAAGTGCAATCCCTTCTGGTTTTTAAAGAAGGCAACGCCTCTGATCATCACGGCTCTCGGGACCAGCTCAAGTCTGGCCTGTGTTCCGGTTGGAATCGAATGTGCGGACAGCATGAAGGTTCCC
>JAHZAR010000015.1:26175-29338 GCA_019423835.1 Clostridiales bacterium
CTCGATTTCAGGTTTTACAATCCCCCTGGGCTCTCAGGTGAATAAGGATGGAAACGGGATGATGTTAGCCATTACCTTTTTATTCGCAGCACAGGCAATCGGGGTGTCGGTTACGATGGATATGATGCTCAAGGCCATTCTAATATCCCTGATTTTAACTACAGGCGCGGGAGGCGTGCCGGGAGGCGGAATTGTCACAATCGCCATTGTGATTGATGCCTTCGGACTGCCTTTGGAGGTAGTCGGAATCATTTCAGGAATTTTTGCTCTGATAGACATGGTGTACACTATGATGAACTGTCTCGGTGATTTAGTTGGAACGTATATTGTAGGATATTGGGAACGAAATCATTTAGGAATGCAGCAGCCGGCCGAAGGAAAGCAGGCTGAGGCATAAAGGGTGTACAGATGAAGGCAGCCCGGCTAAGCCGTTTACAGCGGTTTGACCGGGCTGTTTTTCTGTCTCAGGGGAAAAAGAGGTTCCTGCGGCCCTACAAAATATGCCGGCAGAGGTAGCCAAAGGCAGATTTTTTGTGTATACTGTTTGAAGTCGGAAGTCGGAAGTCGGAAGTCGGAAGTCGGAAGTCGGAAGTCGGAAGTCGGAGGATGGAGACTGACGGCATGATTTGGAAGATTCGGGCTGTCTGCCTGGAAAGGGCAGGAGCTTACAGGATAAGACGAGAGGGGAAAAGCTGAGCAAGATGGAAAAAGCTGAAAAAGACGGGTGAAGCTGAGAAGGATTCGAGGGGCTGAGGATGATGCAGGAAGCTTTAAATGATGAAAGACTTAAACGCTGAGTGATAACTGTAAAGGACAGGAAGATACAGTAAATTATAGAAGAAACGAAAAGGAGACAAGATGAAAAAAGGTGAGATTTACGAGGGAATTGTAGAGAAGCTGGATTTTCCCAACAAGGGAATCATTTATATTGAGGGAGAGCGGGCTGTGGTGAAGAATGCCCTTCCCGGACAGAAGGTAAAATTTCTGGTGAATAAAAAGAGAAAGGGAAAATGCGAGGGCCGTCTTCTGGAAGTGACAGAACCGGCAGCCGTGGAGCTGTCCGATGCCTGTCCGCACTTTGGAATCTGCGGAGGCTGCCTGTTTCAGACCTTTCCCTATGAGGAGCAGCTGAAAATCAAGGAGGAACAGGTAAGAGAACTTCTGGAGGGGGTGCTGGGGACACCAGGAGGATCGGGGACATGGAACTTTGAGGGAATTATCGGAAGTCCTGCTGCAGAGCGGTACAGAAATAAGATGGAGTTTTCCTTCGGAGATGAGGTGAAGGATGGCCCCTTAGCCCTGGGAATGCATAAGAGAGGCAGCTTTTACGATGTGGTGACAGTTGGGGGATGCCGGATTGTCCATGAAGATTTTACGAAGATTCTTCTCTGTACCAAGGAATTCTTTGAGGAGAGACAGATTCCGTTTTATAAAAAAATGCAGCAGACAGGGTACCTGCGCCATCTGCTTGTGAGAAGGGCAGTTAAGACAGGGGAAATACTGATTGACTTAATCACGACAACCCAGACCCATATCCTGCAGACAGAACGGTTTAACGGGACAGAGGAGGAGCTTCTGAATCAGTGGAGGGAGAAAATTCTGGCTCTTTCGCTGGAAGGGACTCTGGCCGGCATTCTCCATACGAAAAATGATACGCTGGCAGACGCAGTAAAGGATGAGGGCACAGAGATACTGTTTGGACAGGATTTCTTTTACGAGGAGCTTCTGGGGCTTAAATTCCGGATTTCTCCGTTCTCCTTCTTTCAGACCAACTCTCTGGGAGCAGAAGTGCTCTATGAGAAAACCAGGGAGTATGTAGGAGGCGTGGACGGGAAGGTAGTCTTCGACCTGTACAGCGGCACGGGAACCATTGCCCAGATTCTGGCACCTGTGGCACAAAAGGTTGTGGGTGTGGAGATTGTGGAGGAGGCCGTGGAGGCTGCCAGGGTAAATGCCGAGCGAAACGGCCTCTCCAACTGCGAATTCATCGCAGGGGACGTGCTCAAGGCCGTGGGAGAGCTGACCGACAAGCCGGATCTGATCGTGCTCGATCCGCCCAGGGACGGAATTCATCCAAAGGCCATTGAAAAGATCATTGACTTCGGCGTAGAACGGATGGTGTATGTGTCCTGCAAGCCTACAAGTCTGGCAAGGGATCTGGAAATACTGACGGCGAGAGGTTATGCAGTGGAGAGAGCGTGCTGCGTGGATATGTTTCCGGGGACAGGGAATGTGGAGACAGTGTGCCTCTTAACCCGCATAAAATAAGGGTTTATGGGGGTTAAGAGGACGAAAAAATAGGCTGCTGTCAACATTTTGTCAACGCTTTTTTCAGCCGTTGTCAAAGGTCGACGGCATTTTCGAAGATATCCACGCTCCTAGATGCCATTGCATCTGTGGCGTGGGTATAGATTTGAAGTGTGGTGTTGATGTCAGCATGGCCTAAACGAGCCTGCACGTCCTTGATATCAGCGCCATTTTCTATCAACAGAGTAGCGTGAGTGTGGCGGAGCGAGTGATAATCAAACGCCAGCTTGAGTTCATGGTGGATAACCCTGGCGCAGTATTTAAAAGAATCCGGGCTGATATACTCGCCGTTCTCACGGACACATATCAAATCCACATGTCGTAAGGCACAATTGAGGCTTCGTTCAGCTGGAACGATTCGATAGATTGTATTTCCTTTCTCATCTGTTTCCGGCTTCAGGTAATGTTCAGTGTAATATTCGCCGTATAAGAGGCAGTTCTTTTTCTGCCTGATATAAGCATGCTTCAGCGCTGTGCAGAGTGTATTACCAAACTTAATAGTACGAACAGAGGATGCTGTTTTTGTTGTGTTAAAATACCAAGAGGACTTTTCTTCTTTCTTCCCTTTCTGCTCCAGAACCTTCCGGACATCAACCCCATAGTTTCTTTTAATAACTGTCTTGCTGACCGTCAAGGTCTGAGCATCAAAATCAATATCGTCCCAGCAGAGAGCGAAGGCCTCGCTGAGGCGCAGGCCGGTATAGTATCCAATCATAAGCGGGATGTGGAAATTGCTTCCTTCTGGGAAACGTTCAATGATCCTCTTGAACTCCTGTGGCCGGATTATATAGCGTTCTTTCGGTTTCCGTTCAAATTTAGGCAATTTGACACGTGTACATGGATTTTCTTTGGCGTA
>JAHZAR010000015.1:29348-32271 GCA_019423835.1 Clostridiales bacterium
GTACTGGAGTGGCTCTATAGCGTATTCGTAGGCAGATGATAAGACAGTTAGAATACCACTGACAGAACTTCTTGCGAATCCGTTTATTTTCAGTTGATTGACGTACTCTTGGACGGCAGCAGTCGAGAGAGCGCGGAGGCGATAGTGCCCAAACTGTGGTTTCAGATGGTTTTCGATGATCTGGAGATAGCCCAGCTGAGTATTATACTTCAGATTCAATTTACAGTAATTGTCAAACCAGTAGTCGAGATAATCTGCGACACTGCTCTCTGACGGAGTGAATGTCTGGCCGGAGCTGTTGTATTCACTCATAGCCTGAGTACCAGCGGAGATGGCATCAGCTTTTGTGCGGAAGCCGCTTTTTGATACAGATTTTCGTTTTCCATTTACCGGAGCAGTTTCAAAACTGTACTGCCAGGTGGAGCCGCGTTTTCTTGTTCTTAATTGTCCCATAATGTACCTCCTGCAAAAAAGAGTATAAAAATAACACCTGTACAGGTGTCCAGAGATATGGTACAATATTTTTGCGAGAAATAGTGTACTGGCCTCCGGGCCTGTGCAGTAATCTATGTAAAGCCGTTCGACGCTGGTAACGCCGGGCGGTTTTTCATGTTTGACAAATAATTCTCTCTGACATATAATATACTTAACAAGAGAACCGAAAGCTGGGTGAAGTCCAGCCGCCGGCGAGAGTAATTTGCTGAAAGTAGCGCCTTATCTTACCAGGACAGGGGCGCTACTTTTTGTGTTCGCTGAGAGTAGCAACAAGAGTAACGATAGAACAAATCATGCTCACAAAGGCGAATAGATCGCTGTATGTAACCATGTGTACCAGCCCCTTTCTAAAAAGTCCGGAAGCTGGGGTATCGCCCCTTCGGTTCCCCGGGTAAGGATATTATATTGTCAAGGTAGCGTTCCCTGGAACTGTCATTTGTTGTGGGTGATTACATCCAGTGTCGAAAGAATTTGATGGGCTTCGTTAAAAGTAGCCTGGTATTCCTTTGAGCTGGTTTTAATTGATTTAGTAATGAGCGGAATCATCAGGCAAGGGCTATTGAAGCTGTTTAATGTTACTTTGATGTAAAGAGAATCCACTTTCTTTTTTTGAGTACGTTTTCCTGTAATTCCTCCTGCGATAGCACCTGCTGCACCAAAGATAGCTCCTCCGATTAAAGCCTGGCCGACACCACCGCTGGTAACTACACTATCATCCTCTAATAACTCATAGCTGATAAGATCGTCGAAATCGTACCAGTCCTTTGTGCCAACTTTGGTTTTCCCTAAACCAAGTGCTTTTTCGGCTGCAACAGACATTCCCATAGTGCTGACAGCAAGTGTGCCTTTGAAAAGGCCGCCAATCAATCCAGTCTTTTTTCCGTTTGGAGCGATTGCCCCTTTAATCTGAAAGGTACGATCGCGTTCATTGATGGTAATAATACCTACCTTTTTTAGTTGCTTAGCTACCTCAAAATTATCTTTTACTTCTGAAACTGCAGTTGAAGCTGCAGAGGATAAAAAATTCCTAATAGAGTCTGAAGCGGAAACAGTATCCTCACTATCAAAAGCGCAGGATGATATTTGGCTGTTATCGGAAGAAGCAATATAGTCTGTAGGACAGCCACAGTTAGGACAAGCAGCAGCTTTATCTGAAAATTCTTTTCCGCATTCAGGGCAAATAATAAGGGCCATTGTAATTAACCTTTCTTTAGTATCTATAATTGTTACTATTAGGTCTAAATATTTTTTAAAATTAAAAAACAGATTTTAAGAGATATCTTTTAATTAAGATTTGCAATAGCATAATCAGCTTCTTCTTGAGTGAACTTTTCACCATATTCAGAAGTAAGCTGATCGCGAATAGCCTCCGGTGACATACTCATAGTATCTTGATAAGACTTAGCTTTTTCAAGGGCGTTTGCATTCCAGTCAGCCTGGACATTATCTATGGCATACTGTGCTTCTTCAGCTGTAAACTGCTCGCCGTATTCTGACACGAGCTGATCATAAATGCCAGCCTTTGACATGTGCATGGTACTACTGTAATCCTCAGCTTTTGCAAGAGCATTTGCATTCCAATCTGCATTTATATTGTCAATGGCATATTGAGTAGCTTCTGGACTGAACTTTTCCCCATATTCAGAAGTGAGCTGATTATAAATACCGGCCTTTGACATGTGCATCATATTGCTGTAACTTTCAGCTTTCTTGAGAGCAGATTTATATTCAGTGGGAATGTTACTTTCTGTTTCCTGAGCAACTGTTGTCTCTGTTTCTGTAATAGCATTATTAAGAGAATCGGCACTTTCAGAAACTGTAGATCCAATAGAAGAAGTTGTTTCGGAATCAGATGAGGAATTACCTCCGGCGATGCCAATGATTCCAATTATCACGATCGCAGCTACAGCAACTAAGCAGCCAGATTTTTTTTTGCTTTTCTTTTCTGGCATAGAATCGACCTGAATTTGGTTTTCTTTCTTTTTCATACGTGTTTCCTCCCTAAAGGTAAAATTTATTAAAACGCCATAGGCTGTTTTAACCTTAGTTCATAAATTCCCTACACTATAGGAAAATATGCATAAACCTGTAGCACTGGCTCAAACTGAACCAGATAGTTGTCTACCATTACACCCTCCCCGTAAATCTGACGATAGTATTCCAGGGCTTCTGCCAAGGTATCTTCTGACACACCCAGATATTCAGCAATTTCATACCGGCTGGTACAATGGTTCCGAAAGGCTTTTAGGATGCCAGTCAGTCCGATGCGTTTATTGTAAGCCCAGAGGCGGGCGGTCCTTTCCTGTTTGCGGGCATTAATAGTGTCCTGTTCAATAATGCGGCCAACACTGGTATAATAATGCCCGAGTTCCTCTGCCAGTACATCAGCCTTTTTCGTCAGTGTAGGAATATTATTTCGTATAGCAAT
>JAHZAR010000015.1:32281-33320 GCA_019423835.1 Clostridiales bacterium
CGTTTTCCCTTGATGCGGCCGTCACTGGACTGCAGGGGGAGTTCCTTTATTGCAATTCCGGAAGTTTCTGCTTCGAGTAGTAATTCCTCATATGTCAAAGCTATCGACCTCTTTTATTTCCAAATATTTTTATCATCCATCATATTATCATCGTCTTGTACCATATCTGATGTGACTTCTGTGTCAGTACGCTCATGTGCTGCCTCTGGTTCCAAGTAAGAGCGATTAGGAAGATGTGATATTTTTTCCTGCTGTTTTTCTTTGATAGCTTCGCAGCGTTCATGTTCTTTATTTAAAATGGTATCCACTATATCCCGGCCGTGGGTATCGAGGTTATGGTATTTTTCTAGAAAAAGTTTATCCATTGGAGAAACCTCATCGCTGGAAGTAGTAAGTAAATAATTAGGAGCAATATTTAAAACGCCACATAACAATTCGATAGTATCAGGATCTGGTTTATTTTTATTATTTTCCCAATCACTTACGGAATTATGTTTTGCACCTATCTTTTCAGCAAGCTCTTTTTGAGTGAGGCTTTTTAATTTACGTGCAGTGCGTATTTTTTCACCAAAAGTTAAACTCATGTTGTTTGCCTCCTTTTTAATGATAATAACACAATATTTCGAAAATGTAAATACAAGTATTTCGATCAAACCGAAAAAACATATTGATTTTTCGAAAATATCGGTATAATATAAAAATAACTTCGAACAAATCGAAATGGAGGAGATAGAGTTGGAGGTTGGTTTAAAAATTAAAGGTTATTTAGAGAAAAATGGTATTTCCCAGATACATATCAGTAGAGAAACTGGTATTGATTCTGTGAAATTAAACCTAGGATTAAATGGGAAAAGAAGATTCACTTTTGATGAGTACGCTTTAATTTGTGGGGTACTTAAAGTAAATACTGATTTTTTCTTAAAGCCTAGATTGCCAGATAAGAAGGAGGTGTGAACTGATGGAAGAAAAGAAAAGTAGGGAGGCCCGATAGAGAGTCTACTGAAGGGAGGTGAGTGAAGATGGGTGATGCCTTGTTGCA
>JAHZAR010000015.1:33346-36156 GCA_019423835.1 Clostridiales bacterium
GTGTTTAATTCTGATTCTGAAAAAACTGAATCAATGATAGTAAAAACCCCCCCCACTGCACATATCCCGAGAATTGCGGATGACACCCGATTCCATATGCGTTTTAAGAAATTAATCGATCGTTTTAGATATCTTTTCCATCGATTTTTTTTAAAGCGTTTATATGCTTCTGGGTTTGGCTTTGTGAAGATTTCAAGTTCCTTTTCAGTCATACTGTTTTTCCTTACATTAATTTCAGATAGTGCTCTAGCAACTATAGTATAGGGCAAAGAAATGGAAAACGCAAGGCAGCGAAAGCTAAAAGGTGTTTGGAGGAATGATAGAGAGTCTGCTGAAGGGAGGTGAGAGGGGTGGAAAAATATCTGCGAAATTAAATGCTGATCATTATATCAGAACTGGGAATGATTATCGGTATTTTACTTTCCATGTGTTAAAAAACTCGTGAGAAAAGAAAGTAGCAGATTATTCGGGCGTGAGTATCGAGGAACTGTTGAAGTAGGAGGTGAAGTTATGGTAGAGCCGTATAAGCCATTATACACGGTAAAAGAAGTAGCTAAGATTCTTAAAACCAATCCAGATTTTGTATACGGGATAGTGAATCAGAAGCTACTTCCAGCGTTAAAACTGGGGGCAATAAAAGTGCGCGGAAGCGATCTGGAAAGATTTATTGAAAAGTATCCAGTAATGAATCCAGAGGAGGTACAGGAATGAAAAAAGAGCATCCAATGACAACGGAGCGCCGGGTGAATGAAGCTCTGCGGGAAGAAAACCGCTTTTTGAGCCAGGCGCTGCTGTTTACAGAGATCTTGGCAGCGGGGTTCTTCGGAGCTTTTCTGGCGGTGATGGGGGCGGCTGGATGGCTGTAGAGCTGCCGCCTACCTGCAAGACCTGCAGAAAACGGTTTTACTGTCTGGAATACACCCGATGGTACCCCTGCAGGGACTATGGGAGGGAGGTGAAACGACATGTACGAGTGGAACGTAAGCAGAAACGTCAGCTGCTACCAGATTTACCGCCAGACACGGCCGCTGCGGCCGGGAGAGCCAATGCACAGCGGCGTGCGGGAGACAAGAGGACCATATGCGACCGAAGAGGAGGCACAGGCGGCAGCAGATGAGCTGAATGTAAAGAGAAGATAGGAAAACAGGAGGAAACAGAAATGGATTTACAGAAAAGGGCGATGGAGCTTTCAGTGAAGGTGGCGGAGGCGATCAACCCGGTGAGCTGGAAGGATGCGCCGCTGTGCATTCTTACGCTGGAAAGTTATGCAAGAGAGCTCCGGGAGAGGCTTCCGGAGGCAGGAACGGTGGCGGACGAGCTTGCAGCTCATATCAGCTATCTTACAGTGGTGCATGAGCGTAAAGAAAATGCGCCCGCCGGCGGCAACCGGACAGGCGCAGGTGAAAATAAATAAACAAGTTAAGTGTAACCCAGAACAGGAGGAAATGCAAGCATGAAAAACAGAAACAGGATGTTTGTTCCTGAAGATGCCAATGAGGAGGCACTGATGCTGATGGGACGGGTGGAAGCCCTGGCTGCTTATGTGTGTCTGGAAAAGTATTCGATTGAGCGGGAAGTGGTTGCCGCGATTCTTGGATTTGATTTAGAGCCAGAGACAAACTGCGGAGTGACCGAGATAAAAAGAAAGACGGACGGGGAGGAAACGGAAAATGAACCGTTACCGCTGTGATGAGTGCGGCTGCTATTTGGATCCGGGCGAGGGAAGACTCTGCGAGGAGTGTCTGGAGTTAAAGAAAAGTCGGGCTTTGCGGATGAAGCAGAGCCTGAGCGTCTTCCAGGAGACGGAAAGCGGCCAGATGAGAATGAGAGTTCAGGGAGCTTAAAGGAGTAGCTATGTACTATAAAGGAATGACAGGCACACCAGAGGAAGGGCATGTGGTAGAGGAAGCAATAGCTTATGATTATGCACTGGAGCGATGCCTGAAAGGGACAGAGGAGGATCAGAGAGAGTTCCGCGAGATGCTTGTGGAATGGTTTTATTCCGGGAACTGGATAGAGGAGGAAGACGATGGAGAAGAAAGCGCTTGAATTCCGCACGCTTCAGGCAGGAGAGATTGACTGTCGGATTGCCACAGCAACCGAAAAGGGGGTATCCCTGCTTTTGTATAAGGATGCCCGGGTAGATCAAAATCTTCTGGATGAAACCGTAGGCCCAATGAACTGGCAGCGTTCCCACAGTCGGGACAACGCCAACTGTATCGTAAGCATTTGGGACGAGGAAAAAAAGCAGTGGATTAGCAAAGAGGATACAGGAACAGAAAGTTATACAGAGAAAGAAAAAGGGCTGGCCTCGGATTCTTTTAAGAGGGCCTGTTTTAACTGGGGGATTGGCCGGGAACTGTATACAGCGCCATTTATTTGGATTCCGGCCGGAAATTGCCGGATCCAGGAAAAGGCAGACAGAAACGGAAAGAAGTGGGCCTGCAATGACCGCTTTTCTGTAAAAGAAATTGGCTACGATGATGCCAGGAATATCTGCTCTCTGGTGATATGCAATGACAGCCAGAAGGGCAGGATCGTGTTTAACCTGGCGCATCCGGAAAAGACAGACAAGCCGCTGCCGGCATCTGCGCCTCAGCGGGGAGAAGCGGAAAAATCGAAGGAAGAGCCGAAGGTAGGAAAGGCGCATATTCAGACTTTGTACAATGAATGCGGCCGGACCGGCCTGCACTGGAGGCAGATTGCAGGAACCTATGGAGTGCAGGAGCTAAAGGAGCTGACTATTTACCAGTTCCAGGATGCAATGGAAAAGTTTAAACGCTATCCGAACAAATCGGATCCTTCCATGC
>JAHZAR010000152.1:0-705 GCA_019423835.1 Clostridiales bacterium
GAACCCCCGCCTTCTCGGCCTGCGGATCTGCCGCCGCGGAAAAAGGCAGCAGGGTCACTGTCATCACGGCAGCCAGAGCCGCTGCCGTCCACTTTCTGCGCTCTCTTTTCATATTGCTTCTTCCTCTCTTTCCACCGTCTATAAGAATGCGGAGCCAGTGTAGCATATCAGAATTCAATTCTGATAAAATCTCTGTAAAATTCAGGTGTGTCATAGTAAAAGTTCGGTAAAATTCTGCCCATTTTGTTAAAGTTTTTTGGAACATTTTCAAAATGCTTGACAAAGAAATTTTTTTCAAAAAGTATTGTGTTTTCAAAGAAAAGGTGATATAACAATTACATCAACAGAAGACTGCAGGATATGCAAAGACGCAGAGGTGAGCATGGCCCCTGCGTTTTTTTCTGTTGTACAGGCCTGTAAAACCGGTAGTGTGCGTTTCGAACAGAGGAGTGATTATTATGAATCATGGAGATATTTCGTCCAGCGCGGATTGCGTCGGCGTAGCAGTTGTGAATTATAAAATGCCTCGGCTTCATACAAAGGAAGAAATATTAAAAAACTGCCATAACATCAGCGATTATATCAAAGGCCTGAAAACCGGACTGCCGGGATTGGATCTTGTTATTTTTCCGGAGTACAGCACCCATGGAATCATGTATGATTTTAATGAAATGATGGAGTTGGCATGTACAGACGACGGAGAAG
>JAHZAR010000152.1:715-3762 GCA_019423835.1 Clostridiales bacterium
TATAGACAACAAGGTCTGGGGCGTATTTTCCCTGACAGGCGAGAGGCACGAAGAGCATCCGAAGAAGGTTCCGTACAATACGCTGATCCTTATAAACGACAAGGGAGAGATTGTTCAGAAGTACAGGAAAATGATACCGTGGACCCCTATTGAAGGATGGTATCCGGGAGACAGGACGTATGTTTCAGAAGGACCGAAAGGGCTTAAGATCAGCATGATTATCTGTGATGATGGGAATTATCCGGAAATCTGGCGTGATTGTGCCATGAGAGGCGCTGAACTGGTTATCAGATGTCAGGGATATATGTATCCCGCGAATCAGCAGCAGGTTAATATCGTACCTGTAATGGCATGGTGCAACAATGTTTATGCCGCAGTCGCGAATGCGGCCGGGTACGACGGGGTATACTCCTATTTCGGCCATTCCTCTATCTGCGGTTTTGACGGCAGAGTGCTCGGGATGACAGGAGCAGAAGAAAACAGCTATCAGTACGCCCAGCTCTCCGTAAGCGCGATACGTGACGCAAGGGCAAACTGGCAGTCACAGAACCATCTTTACAAGCTTCTCCACAGAGGCTACACAGGAACGATCAATTCGAAAGAAGACAGATTCGGCGAACCCGAATGCCAGTTTGAATTCTACAGGAACTGGGTAAACGATCCGAAAGGAACGCAGAAAAAGGTGGAAGAGCTTACCCGCAGAATGCCGGGGGTAAAATACGCTCCCATTGACGGAATTCCGTACGAAGAGTAGCAGGAAAGAAACCAGACAGAAGAACAGATAAAATTCTCACAAGGCACATTGCAAAAACATTTTTTCCCATGGGGACCGCGGCGATTTTACGTGATATCGCCGCGGCCCCCAAAGCAGAAAAGCCGGCGTTTCGTCCGGCTTTTCCCTTGCATATCTGCAGAGTTTTCTAAAACTATCCTTAAAAATCCACCGGCACAGGTTCGGGGCGCTCAAAGGTTGTGGTCATCTCCGCAAAACGATGTTCTTTCGCGGAGGTCAGGATCCCTTCCATAATTTCCAGAACATGCAGGGCCATATCTCCGCTGGCCCGGTTCCGGCGTCCCTCCCGAAGGGCCAGCGCCAGATCCACCAGGCCGATGCCTCTGCTGTTTACACTCTGGAGTACCGAATTGTGTCCATGTTTTACCGGAATTTTTTCCCAGGGTGCCTGCATCTGTTCTTCCGACCTGGGGGATACCAGCCAGCGGCTGGTGCTTTCATCCCGGAGAAGCACCTCTCCCCCGAAATAATTGGGGCCGGCGCAGGGATCCGGCTCTGTAATCGTCAGGCAGGCCTTCGTCCCGTAAAGCTCCATTCTGGGCATCTCGGAATCCCAGACGTCAAAACTGAAGCAGGCGCTGATCAGCGCCCCGCACTGAAACTCCAGATTGGCGATCACATGGGTCATGACCTCCGGATCTACCTCAATGGTTCTCCCGGTATAGGGGCCGGTATGCACGGTTCTTTCTTTCCGGGCCTGGCCCGCCATGCCGGACACCCGGCGGACCGGTCCCAGCAGAGAGAGCAGAGCCGTCAGATAGTAAGGCCCCATATCCATCAGAGGGCCGGCTCCCTTCTGATAGTAGAAGGCCGGATTGGGATGGACGCCCTCCCAGCCGGGACACACCATGCAGGCAGTGCCTCCGATGATCTCTCCCAGCCTGCCGCTGTCCAGAAGACTGCGGTAGGTCTGCAGTCTGCCTCCCATAAAGGTGTCCGGCGCGCAGCCCACGTAAAGTCCTTTTTCTCTGGCCAGACTCATGATCTCCTGTCCTTCCGCAAAAGTGGATGCCAGCGGCTTTTCTGAATATACATGCTTGCCCGCCTTAAGAGCCGCCAGGTTATAGGCATAATGAAAGGCAGGAACCGTCAGGTTCATAACAACGTCAATCTCCGGATCCGCGATCAGTTCCGCCCCGCTGGTGTAGGCCTTTTGAAAGCCGAATTCCCCGGCCTTTCTCCGGGCCTTTTCCAGGCTGGTGCAGGCGCAGCCGTAAAGTTCTACCACTTCCGGGTAATTCTTCAGATTATTCAGATAGACTGTGCTGATATCGCCCAGACCGATAACGCCTACTTTCAATGCTCCCATAAAAAATTCTCCTCCTGAACTTTTGTAAAAGCCCGTACAGAAATACTGTCCTGCATTCCTGTACGGGCTCTTTTTCAAATCTATATTCCGACTCGCGAATTATTTCAGGGTAACTTTTGCTCCCTCAGCCTCCAGTTTGGTCTTCAGCTCGTCAGCCTCTGCCTTGGCAGCTGCCTCTTTGATTACCTTCGGAGCGTTGTCTACCATCTCTTTTGCCTCTTTCAGGCCCAGGCCGGTAGCTTCACGAACAACTTTGATAACTTTAACTTTGTTGGGTCCAACCTCAGTCAGCTCAACATCAAACTCGGTCTTCTCCTCCTCAGCGGCTGCCTCGCCAGCTCCGCCGGCTGCTGCTACAACAACGCCTGCTGCTGCGGATACGCCGAACTCTTCCTCACAAGCTTTTACCAGCTCATTCAGTTCCAGTACAGATAACTCTTTGATAGCTTCGATAAACTCAGCGGTAGTTAACTTTGCCATTGTAAATTCCTCCATTTTTCATTCTTATTTTTCAATCTTATGTTGCCTGTATTCAGGCGGCTGGGGACAGATTATTCTGCCGCAGCGCTCTCGCCGCCGTTGGCCTCAGCGATCTGCTTAAGCACACGGGCGAAGTTGGCGATGGGAGACTGGATGCTTCCAAGCAGCTTGCCCAGCAGTTCCTCTCTGGACGGGATCGCGGACAGGGCCTGTACGCCTGCGGCGTCATAATAATTGCCTTCCACAACGCCGGCTACCAGTTCCAGCTTCGGATTCTTTTTCGCGAACGCAGCCAGAACTCTGGCGGGAGCTGTGGCGTCATCTTTAGAAACAGCCAGAGCGTTGGTTCCTTCCAGATGTTTGCAGAGCTCTTCGCAGGGAGTTCCCTGGAACGCGAAATTCATCATCGTGTTTTTGTAGACTTTGTAAGCGATTCCGGCTTCTCTCAGGGTTCTGCGCAGTTCC
>JAHZAR010000152.1:3772-4222 GCA_019423835.1 Clostridiales bacterium
CGTATCCTGTGCTACGGTCAGGCCGCTGTAGTTTACCAGAACAACTCCGTCGGCGTCGGCGATCACGTTAGAAATCTCGTCGATTACCGGCTTCTTCAGTTCTACTTTTGCCATGAATGGTGCACCTCCTTGTAGTATTTGTGTACACGCGCAAAAAATCCCGCTCCGCCGAAACGGAACAGGACACGAAATTCTCAAAACAAAGAATGTTCATCCTCGGCAGGCGTTGACTCCTTACGCCTTGCGGCACCTGCTGTCTTCGGCGTGATACAGGAGGTATGATAGCACGCCGGGAGCGGTTTGTCAATCATTATTTTTCCCAGGGCAGGCGCCAAATGGTTACTTCACAGCAACGCCAAATGACCATACAAAAAACTGCCGGGATCCCATCCGCGGGTTCCGGCAGTTTTTTTGCTTTTTATTCTTATTTATGCAAGCTTAACCGGGTTG
>JAHZAR010000153.1 GCA_019423835.1 Clostridiales bacterium
CAAGACGACGCCCTCTCACGGCGTAAACCCGGGTTCGATTCCCGGACAGGTCATTGATATTTTAGCAATCTAAAATATTGTAATTGCTTCCGTGGCTCAGTTGGTAGAGCAACGCATTCGTAATGCGTGGGTCGCCGGTTCGAGTCCGGCCGGGAGCTTAAGAGAAAGTAAGCCGGAAATCCTTTAAAATCAAGGGTTTCCGGTTTTTTCGATGTTATGAAAAATAGAGGGAAAAGCAGGAAAATAGAGGTAGTCAAAAGTAGTCAAAAAAGCAGTCAAGATTTTGTTTCATTTCTTCTACATCATAGTGTATTTCGGCTTTCAACTCTCTTTCACATATTTATGTTCTCCAGAATCATACTCCCCCACAATCCTCAGAACTCCTCTCTCATCTGTCACCAAGCACGGTCCCGCATGAATGTCCTTGTCCGGACAGAGGAAGAACCTTCTGCCTGCCGGATCTGTCTGGCAGTCCGCAGGCATGGGATTTAATACAGGATAAATCGATAACTGCTTTAAAAGTCGGATTGCCCACTACTGCCCAAATGGTAATCGTCAGCCTCTTTTATCTTTTAATCACGGAAATGCTCTCTCATATATCCCTTCATCACTGGGTATACTACCTGCGGAGGTGATATTGATGTACCCAACCAATTCTGACCGGTACGGCGACGATGACGTCCCGGAGGTTGATTATGAACCTTACCAGGACAACAGGTACAGGCCGCATCCTCAGACGAATGGGGATAACAGGGCAGAAGACGACAGCGAGGAATAGGGTTTTTCTCTTCATTCTATTTATCTGTCTTCCGGCATATTCTATCCTGAGGTGACTGTATGAACTCATGTGAATTTACCTTATCTGTTTCCACTATGGCCTGCTGTATTGCGGAGGGAAAGAGCCCTGAAGAGATTGCCCTGATCAGTTCTGTTTTGATGCAGCTGGGAGACACCTTGTCTACAATTGCGGCTCACCAGGCGCTTTGCTGTCCTGATGAGCCAAAGGCTGACCCCTGATATATCACTGATTTCGGCTTCCGGGCATTACGCCCGCCTGTATTCTCAAATTTTTCTCAGCACTTTCACCGTCTGGATTTATGCGGTTCCTTTTTTGCAAAGAGCGATAATGGCTTAAAAAGATGTTTCCCTGCAGGTATAGGAGCCTGGAAAACTGTGATAGCCAGAAGCATCAATTCGGCAGAGATAATGACAAAAGCGGACATCACAGAACCTTGATATGTTCTCCCGATGTCCGCTTCGATATTATTACAGACTGACTTTCCAATCCTTTTGAGTTATCGAATAATCTGGCTTTCGCCGCCGTGTTCC
Source organism: Clostridiales bacterium (assembly GCA_019423835.1). Classification (GTDB taxonomy): domain Bacteria; phylum Bacillota; class Clostridia; order Lachnospirales; family Lachnospiraceae; genus Otoolea. The sequence goes on from JAHZAR010000153.1 coordinate 1,330, forward strand.
GTCCTCAGACGGCCGTCTATTTCATAAACTTCTGGATCGTTCTGCAAAGCTCTTCGACAGTTTCCTCTGCATTTCCCGCCTCGATCTCATCTACCACACACGTTTTAATATGATTCGATAAGAGAACCCTGCTGAATCCGTTCAGAGCTGCCTGGACAGCCGAGACCTGTGTCAGAATATCCACACAGTAGCGTTCCTCCTCCACCATGGCCTTGATCCCGCGAACCTGTCCCTCAATCCTGTTTAAACGTGTCATCAGATCCTTCTGCTCGGTCAGGTTCCTGTGTTTATGCCTCTCCTCTCCTTTGCAGCACTCTCCCATTCTGTTCTCTCCTCTCCGGTAATTTTGTAATACTGTCCTGTATCATCATAACCGTTTTTTGCTGACTTTGCAAGCCGGAGATAACGACCGGGGCAGCTGAAAGCAGGATCCGGCATCCCGAATAGTTTCAGTCCATCCCGTTTTCCGTCCTGCCGTCCACTGTCTCCTGTAAACTGCCGCACTCCTGCGTCTCTTCCTGGCAGAAGCTGTCTTCGTCCATGCCTGCCCCTTCTTCAGGCTCTGCCTGCTTAAGAGGCATCTGCGCTCCGCAGCGGCTGCAGAAGGCTGCACCTTTTTCCACTTTAGCCCCGCACTCTGCGCAGATTCTTGTCCCCTCCAGAGATGAAATTTCATCCTCCAGTTCGGAAATCCTGAGAAGGCCGGAACGGATCGTTTCAAAATCCTGAGCATACTCCTCCTCTGCAGAGGCCTCATGTCTGTCATAGTAAGCCATTCCAAGATTTATATATGCTTTATTCACCTTTTCCTTTTCACCCGACAGCTTATTCTTCAGTTGGAGAATTTCTGTCAAATCTCTGACTTTCGTGGCCGCTTCCTTGCCCTTTCCGCTGAGAGCCTTTCCAAGTTCGTCAAAAAATGCCATTTTGAGTCCTCCTTTACAGGCAATTTCTATTCTAGTTTATTCTATCCTGTAAAGGGCGGAAAGTCAATCTCTGGCCTGTCTCTTTCTACTGCTCAAAGATCTGTGTCACAAATTCCGGAACCTTTCCTTTTACGAAATCAAAGTACAGTACCTCTGTCCCTTCCCGGAAGAAGCCGCTGTTTTTCTGATTTTCGAGGGACAGATAGATCTCAATTCCATACCTTGTATCGTTTTCCCATGAGTCTGAGCTGCCGTAGTTCCCGGATACCTTCAGGATCTCCCCTATCCGTTCCGGGGACGTAATTTCCAGGTAAGTTTCTTCTCCTGCTCTGTGCAGGGACATTCCGCTGTCTGTATGAATCTCCGCTTCTCCGTCCTCCCTGTACGGCTCATCTGTGTACTGCCTGTCTCTGAGCACAATCCGCTCAACCCGATCGGAGGTCAGACTGTCTGCCATCTCCACTCCCGCTTCCCTCAAAATAGCCACCGTTTTTTCAAAGCCGGAATAAACAGGATAGTAGGCAAAATCATTAAACGGGGTATAATCGCCCTTTTTTCCCCGGATCTCATCAATCAGTTCCTGCATCTTACAGGTTTTGAACTGGACAAAGCCAAGAGGCACTTCCTCCTTCGCCTCATCCAGCGTAAGGCTGTAAAACTCCTTCTGATATGCATCCAGCAGTTCCGCAATCTTCTCTTTTTCAGCCTCAATATGGCTGTAAATTCCAAATACCTCGAAATTCGCCCCGGCTATCTCATCTGCTTTCAGCTGCATAACAGGATAACTCTCCTCTTTGAAGTCGCGGCTCGCATAGATGGATTCTGCCTCTTCCCAGACCCTGGACAGATCCAGGTAATAGTTTCTGGTCACTGCCCTTCCGTTCTTTAAATGATACTGGATAAGTACCCTTCCCATCACCCGTTCCGGTTCATCTTCTTCAGCATCAGCGGTCATCTCCGGAGCCTGGGGCATCCTCCTTCTTTTCTCCATCTCAGAGATTCCTTCTCCCGCAACCTTGAGAATTGCCTTTACTGTTTCCTGATCGGAGATATTCATCTGTGCCAGAACCTCTCTCTCCTCCGGGTAACTGCTGTAGGTGGAAACTTCTCCGTTCCTCCATTCTTTCATGGACACGGTAGCCCGGTCCCTTTGAAGGCTGCCGTAAAGATTGTAGCACTCAAATCCGACAGACTCTATCTCTGATGCGTCTGGAAGGTAGGTATCGTATCCTGCCAGATCAAACCGGAACAGGCAGAATAAAAAGACGGAGAGGAGAGCTCCGGCTGCCGCTGACCGTTTTCCGGCCAGCGCTCTGCGAAAGTCAAAATGGTAGATAATTTCAATCACACAGGCCGATATGACAATGCCGCAGATAAGCCCGAATACGCCCCATGCCTTCGCACCTCCCACTTCACAGAAAAACAGGCTGGCCCCAAGAGCCGAGGAGAGCATCACTGCTGTCTTGATAATCGGCCGGCTGATCTTAAAGACCATTGCCCGGCCAGCTGCCTCAGATGGGCGCTTTCTGTACAGGAACAGACTGAGTCCTCCAATCACCAGCCCGACTGTCAGCGCTGCAGCGGCCCGGATACCGGTATGAGCCCCCGAAGAAGCAATCTGAAACAGAAGCGGAGAGGTAAACTCCGGCTCAATCTTTTCCATCAGTCCCTCCAGACAGTAGAAGGACTGAAAATAATAGCCGCAGTACGCCCGAATCAGCAGCAGCATCAGAGGTCCCCAGAAGAAAAACACCAGTGTTCCCAGAACCGATACCGCCAGGTGCCCGGTCAGCATCGCCGCCGCTGCAGCTGTACTGTATGAAAGAATGTAAAATGCCATCCCCTGCCCAAAGTCTGCCAGGATCCTTCCCCAGTCAAGGGTATAGGGCATAACCTTCACCTGTACGAGAGCTGCCGCTG
>JAHZAR010000154.1:0-336 GCA_019423835.1 Clostridiales bacterium
AGACAATATCCATTCTATCTATGTGGATCAGTGGGACTGGGAGAAAATTATTACCCGGGAGGAGCGCACCAGGGAGACACTGGAGCTCATTGTGAAGGCTGTGTATAAGGCCCTCAAGGTGACGGAGGACTACATGGCATATGAATATGAATATATAGGAAGATACCTTCCCGACCACATTGAATTTGTTACGACACAGCAGCTGGAAGACATGTACCCGGACTGCACGCCTAAGGAGAGGGAGTATAAAATTGCAAAGCTCCACAAGGCAGTATTTATTGAGCAGATAGGTGACAAGCTCCGCTCCGGAGAAAAGCATGACGGCCGGGCCCCGGA
>JAHZAR010000154.1:346-1741 GCA_019423835.1 Clostridiales bacterium
CTATGATGACTGGAAGCTGAACGGTGATATTATTGTGTACTATCCTGTCCTCGATATCGCGCTGGAGCTCTCCTCTATGGGAATCCGCGTGGATGAGAAGGCACTCAGGGAGCAGTTAAAAAAGGCAGGCTGCGAGGAGAGGGCAGAGCTCACCTTCCAGAAGGAGCTTTTGGAAGGAAAGCTTCCGTGCACCGTGGGAGGCGGTATCGGCCAGTCCAGAATCTGCATGTTCTATCTGAGAAAGGCTCACATCGGAGAGGTGCAGTCCTCCGTATGGCCGGATGGAATTCGGACTGAGGCGGAGAAGCACAACATTTTTCTGCTTTAAGCCGGAGGACTCCTTTTACGGCAGCTGCATCTGACCAAACGAGTCAGGGAAACCAGACAGTGTTCTGGATTTGAAGGCAGGAAAAGGAGAGGAAGAGTGTGGATTACAGTCCACCATTACAGCAAGGAACAGGAGGTTTTGCAGATGAATACAGTAAATGAAAGGATTAAGGCTCTCCGCGGGCTGATGGAGGAGCGCGGAATAGACGCCTACCTGGTGCCTACAGCAGATTTCCATGAGTCTGAGTATGTAGGGGATCATTTTAAATGCAGAGAGTTTATCACCGGCTTCACAGGCTCCGCCGGAACAGCCGTGATCACACGCAGCGAGGCAGGACTCTGGACGGACGGCCGCTACTTTGTTCAGGCGGGAAAACAGCTTGACGGCAGTGAGGTAAAGCTCTTCAGGATGGGGCAGGAGGGTGTTCCTACCATCGAAGAGTATCTGGCAGATAAGATGCCGGAACATGGCGTGCTGGGCTTTGACGGCCGCGTAGTGAATGACGAGCTGGGTGAGGGACTGCTCAGCCGCCTGAAAAAGAAAGCGGTGACAGTTTCCAGCGAGGAGGATCTGATCGGCCTTCTCTGGGAGGAACGCCCGGAACTTCCGGCAGAAAAGGTATGGGTGCTGGACGTCAGATATGCCGGCAAAACCGCAGCTCAGAAGATTGCCGAGCTGAGGGCGGAGATGAAGAAAAAGGGCGCCACAGTTCATATCCTGACAACCCTGGACGATATTGTATGGCTGCTCAATATCCGCGGAAACGACGTGCCCTGCAATCCGGTTGTACTCTCCTATATGGTTATTACAGAGGACAAGCTCTTCCTGTTCATCAATGAAAAGACGCTGGATCAGGAGGTGAGGGAGCATCTGAAAGGCCTGGGAATCAGAATTATGCCGTACAATGAGATCTATGAACTGGTAAAGGCTTTCCGGAATGAGAGAATTCTTCTGGAAAAAAGCCATGTCAACTTTTCAATCTGCCAGAGTCTGGGCGGGGCAAACGAGATTCTGAATCAGATGAACCCGACCTCAGCTGCCAAGGCCGGAAAAAATCCGACAGGGAG
>JAHZAR010000154.1:1895-4127 GCA_019423835.1 Clostridiales bacterium
AACCAACACGAAGCTGGAGCCGAGAGGACTTTATCTGGTAGACTCGGGCGGACAGTATTATGAGGGAACCACAGACATTACGAGAACGATCGCTCTGGGACCGGTGACGGAGGAGGAAAAGAAATACTTCACTCTTGTTGCGGCCTGCATGCTGAGACTCCTGAATGTGAAATTTCCCTATGGCTGCCATGGGTACAACTTCGACCTGGCTGCCAGAGAGCTTCTCTGGAGAGAGGGACTTGACTTCAACCATGGAACAGGCCACGGGGTAGGATATCTCCTGAATGTGCACGAGCGTCCGAACGGAGTGCGCTGGAGAGTGGTTCCGGAACGCCAGGACAACGCCGTATTTGAGGAGGGTATGGTGACCTCTGACGAGCCTGGCCTGTATTTTGAGGGCAAATTCGGAATCAGGACGGAGAATCTCATGCTCTGTGTAAAGGCAGAGAAAAATGAATACGGCCAGTGCATGCAGTTTGAAAACCTCACCTGGGTTCCTATCGATCGGGATGCCATTGACACAAGGTGGATGGAACAACGCGATATTGAGCTTTTGAATACCTACCACAGACAGGTGTATGAGGTGATGGCGCCCCATCTTGAGGAGGCTGACAGAAAGTGGCTTGAGGCTGCCACCAGACCGGTAGAGTAGGACAGAAAACAAAAAAACAGGCGAAGTCATATGTTCGCGGACCGGATTATATCATATAGTAACCAGAGAAGAATATTTAAGAGAGGTTATTGCGATGCGCGGATATATGACAGGGCTTAGGACCTGCGAGGCGGCAGCCGGAGGACGCGGGTATTTACAGGTGGATGTAGTCAATAGGGAGAACAATTTTCCCATACAGGATGCGGTGGTGACCGTTCAGGGGGAGGACGGCAGAGTTCTTGAAGAGCTGCCTACAGACAACTCCGGGCAGACGGAGAGCGTGGAGCTGGCCACTCCTCCTCTTGCTCTGAGCCTTGAAAGCGAAAATACAATACGCCCATACAGTGTTTATAATCTTCGCATTTCAGCTCCGGGATATGAAACGGTGGACATTACCGGCACGGAGATTCTGCCCGGCGTTACGGCTATCCAGCCGGTTCGGATGCGGCCGGTTGTGGTGAACACTGATCAGATGACCGATGTTAATATTCCGGGACACACGCTGTATGAAACCTATCCGCCCAAGATTGCGGAAGCAGAAATTAAGCCGGTGACAGAGAGCGGAGAGATTGTTCTGAGCCGGGTGGTGGTTCCCCAGACTGTGATTGTTCACGACGGAGTGCCTACCGACAGGAGTGCGAAGGACTATTATGTGCCCTACCGTGACTACATAAAGAATGTGGCCTGCAGTGAGATTTACGCCACCTGGCCGCAGGCGACAATTGTGGCCAATGTGCTGGCGATTATGTCCTTTACCCTGAACCGTGTATACACAGAATGGTACCGGAACCAGGGGTACGATTTTACCATCACCTCCTCCACCGCCTTTGACCACAAGTGGATTTACGGAAGAGACATTTTCGACACGATCTCTGTGGTGGTGGATGATATTTTTGACAGCTATCTGTCCAGGCCGGATGTAAAACAGCCAATTCTGACACAGTACTGTGACGGAGTAAGGGTCAGCTGTCCGAACTGGATGACGCAGTGGGGGTCCTGTGCTCTCGGCGAGCAGGGCTACAGTCCGATTGAAATTCTGAGAAGCTTCTACGGAAATGATATGTATATCAATACGGCAGAGCAGATATCGGGAATTCCGGCATCCTTTCCGGGAACCGATCTCACCATCGGCTCACGCGGCAGCAAGGTGCGCCAGATGCAGGAGCAGCTCGATGCAGTTGCCACAATCTACACTTCCATTCCGAGGATACAGCCTGATGGAATTTACGGACCGGCCACAGCGGAGGCTGTGAGAACCTTCCAGTCTATTTTCGGTCTCCCTCAGACAGGAGTGGTGGATTTTGCCACCTGGTACAAGATTTCACACATTTATGTGGCTGTTACAAGAATTGCTGAACTGAACTAACTGACAGGACAGCAGAGCAGGCTGCCGGATATGGGGCTGGGGAGTGCTTTGGAGCCTGACTGGCGGGAAAATCCGGAAGAGGGAACCAAAAAAGGCCGGAGAGGCTCAAAGCCCATCAGAGGGCGAATGATCAAAACGAAATGGAGAAGCAGATTCAAGACAAGAGAGAAATCCTGAGACTGAAAGAGGAGAAGAGTATGAAAGCTACGGCAGA
>JAHZAR010000155.1 GCA_019423835.1 Clostridiales bacterium
GTACGCCTGAAAGCCAGGGAACCCTGCAAAAAGGCCGCCGCCTTGTCCTCCTTCCGCGCCTCGAAAACGGCGGGATGCCTGTGAGCGCATCCCAGGTCAGGAGTCTGATCAGGGAAGGACATCTCCGGGAGCTACAGGGTCTAGTGCCGGAGACTACTCTGCGCTATCTGCTCTCCCCGGAGGCAGCTCCCGTCATCCAGGCCATTCAGAGCGCCGAACAGGTAATACACTATTAAAAGGCAGCATTGCGCTGAAAAGCCGGGGCTTAAAAAGCCCCGGCTTTTCTTTAATCTCCGAGCACGTTGACAATCTTTGCAGGTGTACGGTAATTCCAGTTGGAGATCTTGATTCCGCTGCTCGGGTTAGATGCGTGGACTACCTGTCCGTTGCCGATATAGAGGGCAACGTGGTTAATCGTTCCGCTGCTGTCTGTGTAGAAGATCAGATCGCCCGGCCGCTTTTCTGAGGAGGAAATGGCTCTTCCGCTGTTCGCCTGTGAACCGGAGTGATGCGGCAGGCTGACACCGAAATGCGACATAACTGCCATCGTAAAGCCAGAGCAGTCTGCTCCGTTTGTGAGGCTGGTGCCGCCCCATACATATGGATTGCCCAGGAACTGGGTTGCATAGTTGGCAATCTGCGTTCTCCTCGAGGAAGTAGTTCCCGATCCTTTCGAGCCGGAACTTCCTTTGCTTCCCGAACTGCCTGAGCTGGAGCTTCCCTTGCCGCCGGAGCTTTCTGAGCTCTCCTCCATAGGCGTAAATTTGATAGCCTCATTTAATGCATAGCGCACATCCACATAGTCTGTCGCCACGTAGGCAGAGGTGGTATCCAGCTCGATTTCCACCCAGCCGTCCTGCTGACTTAATACATTGTACCGCTCGCTGTTGGAAATCTGTGTCCAGATCGGCGCCTCCGTCGTCGGCTCTGTTCTGGCATTCAGCCTGTCTGTGGAAACAATCGCCATCAGCTTGGCTTCCTGCAGCGCCTCATCTTTGGCAGCCTGGCCTGTGAGGATGTACTCGGAGCTTACATATCCTGTCACCGGCCCGGACTTGATCTTGTACCACTTTCCGTCTTCGCTGGTTTCCAGAATTTCTCCGGCGGATTTGCTCGTCATCTTTCCGATGATCTTTCCGTCCTCTTTCGGCTCCTGCCTGATATTCAGATAATTGTTCACATTGGAAATACCAATGTTGTCATACATATTCAGCACCATGGTGCGCAGATCCAGCTTCCTGGCCTCGTTGAGCGCATATCTCTGCTGCACATACTCGGAGGAAATATAGCCAGCCGGAATCTTAATCCATCCGTCCTGCTCCTCCTCGATGGTGTAGCGCTCATTTCTCAGCACCTGCTCCAGCACCTGAGCATCCTGATTGGGCTCGCTTCTCACATTCAGCTTATCTGCCGTGATCACGGCCATCTCGTCCACCAGATCAAAGGCTGCTGTCTTTGCCTCCTCCCCGGTCAGCACATATTCCGAGCTGATATAGCCGGTCAGCCCACCGGAGGTAACCTGATACCAGCCCTCCGCGGAATCATCGAGAATCTCGCAGGCACTTCCGTCCAGAAGCTTTCCGATGATGTCTGCATTCTGATCCGGGCTTTCCCTCATATTCAGATAGCCGCTCACCTGGACAATTCCCAGATTTTCGTAGGACTCTACCACAGAAGCCTTCTGTTCATCAATCTTTTTCTGCTCCTCATCCTCCTCCATCAGATCTCCCTCAGGGGCTGCTGATTCTGCTCCTGCGCTCTCAAAAACACCCTCAATGTTCGAGCTGTCCGCCGAGCGCCCCATTCCCAGTTCAATCCTTCCTCCTTTTGCAATCTTGCCTGCCAGCACAATGAGCAGGATCACAATCACACACCCTGCTGCGATCAGAAAGTATTTGAACGGATCCTTTCCGTTTCTTTTTCTCCTGGCTTTCTTCAGCCTGGCAGCGTAATCATCCGGTTTGTTAATTCCCATTCTTATCGCTCCATTTACTGTAGTCTTGACTCTTGAGCCATTTTCGCGTCCAACTTGCGCGAAAGGCCAGAAGCGCTGCTCCTGTTTTTCTATATGTTACGAAATTATTACAATTCCAAAACATCTACAGGGAATTATATCATATCTTGTCGATAAAAGCGACTGTAAAAAAATAAATTTATTATAAACGGCTCTGCCGGCAGAGGCCACAGGCTCCCGGCAGAATCCCCTCCCACAGGGAATTCAGCAGCATCTCCTGAAGAACACTCCCGGATATCCTATAATCTTTGATACAAAAAGACGGGTGAGGGCTGCTGCCCTCCCCGTCATCTGAGCCGGCCTGGCCGGTATACCGGATCAGTCCCCCAGCATGTTCACAATGCGGTACGGAGTCCTGTAATTCCAGGTGGAAATCTTGATTCCGCTCCTCCTGCTGGCTGCGTGGACAATCTGTCCGTTTCCGATGTACATGGCCACATGGTTAACGGTTCCTCCGCTGTTGGCATAAAAAATCAGGTCTCCCGGCCTCATCTGGGATGACTTGATGGACTTGCCCTGTCTCGCCTGCTCCCTCGAGGTTCGCGGAAGGGTGACTCCCGCCACATGGCTGTAAACATATTTCACAAAGCCCGAGCAGTCTGCCCCCGTATGGGGATCATTGCCGCCCCACACATAGCGGTTTCCCACAAACTGCAGTCCGTAGTTTACCATCTTGTTTCTTAAGGACTGGTTTCCGTCCAGAGGGCTGAACTTGACTGCCTCCGGGAGCGCATATCGCACATCCACATAGTCAGTGGAAACATAAGCTGTGGAGGTATCCAGCTCGATTCCGACCCAGCCGTCCAGCTGTTCCGTGACAGGATATCTCTCATTATTGGAAATCTGTGTCCAGATTTTAGAATCCTGAGAGGGCTGTTCTCTGACATTCAGGCGGTCTGTGGAAACGATGGCCATCAGCTCCGCCACACTTAACGCCTCGTCCTTTGCCGCCTGGCCCGTGAGAATGTAATCGGCACTCACATATCCCGTGACGGGGCCGGATTGGATCTTATACCATTTGCCGTCCTCTGTGGTTTCCAGGATCTCTCCGGCAGATTTGCTGGTCATCTTGCCGATAATCTCACCGTCCTCACTGGGCTCTCTGCGGATGTTCAGATAGCTGTCCACGCTGGAAATTCCCAGGTGATCGTAGAGGTTTAAAACCATGGATTTCATATCCAGCTTTCTGGCCTCATTGAGAGCGTAGGCAACTGTGGCATAGTCGGCAGAAATATATCCGTTTGAGATCCGGATCCATCCATCCTCCTGGCTCTCCACCAGGTACCGCTCATTTTCCAGGGCCTGTCCCACCACATCGGACTCTGTGCCCGGCTCCTTCCTGATATTCAGCGAATCTGCCGTAATTGTAGCCCGGAGCGCGACCTCCTCCATGGCTTTCTGCTTTGCCTCTTCTCCGGTCAGCACATACTCTGAGCTGATATATCCCTCAATCCCGCCGGAGGAGATATGATACCAGCCCTCGGTGGAATCATCCAGGATCTCGCAGGCTCCGCCTTCCTGAAGCTTGCCTATTACATCCGCGTCCGTGCTGGCCGTCTCCCTGACATTCAGGTAACCTGTCACCTGAACAATGCCGAGATTCTGGTAGGAGGCAATCACTGCCTCTTTCAGTGCCAGCTCCTCCACTTCTTTGATTTCCTCCGGCGAGAGAGTTTCCTCTGCAGGATTTTCCACGGGATTTACCGCCTGTCCTCCTCTTTTTCCCAGAAGGCGGCTTCCTGCAAACAGAATTCCCGCCAGAACCAGAACAGCTGCAAGCCCGATGAGGGCATACTCCCGATACAGTCCCCTGCGTTTTTTATGTTTCTTACTGATGCTGCGGTCCATACTCTGAAGGATGCCGGCACTGCTCTCTGACGGCTGTCCTCCAGACTCCTCCTCTGCCGGGCGCCTGAAAATCCTGCGCTCCGGCCGGCTGCCGTGAGAAACCGTATCCGCTTCCTCCTCCAGGTCCAGATCCTCCAGCTCCAGAGTATCCAGATCCACGCCATCCGGCTGGCTTTCCTGTCCATCGGCGCTTTCCGTACCGGCGGTGCCTGCTGCAGCTTCTGGCTTT
>JAHZAR010000156.1 GCA_019423835.1 Clostridiales bacterium
CGTTATGGGAAACACGGCCTTCGGAGCTCAGCTCTCCATCACCATCGGGGGCTTCTCCTTCCAGCCGTCAGAGTTTGTCAAGATCAGCTTTGTGTTTTTCGTGGCGACGATGTTTTACCGGTCAACCGATTTCAAAACCGTGGTGATCACCACAGCGGCGGCGGCAGCCCATGTTCTGGTGCTGGTGCTCTCCAAGGATCTGGGAAGCGCCCTGATCTTTTTCGTCACCTATCTGCTGATGCTGTTTGTGGCGACGAATAACTGGCTGTATCTGGGGCTTGGGGCCGGCTGCGGTTCGGCTGCCGCTGTGTTTGCCTGCCAGATGTTCTCCCATGTCCGCACCAGGGTGGAGGCGTGGCTGGATCCCTGGAGCGATATAGCCGGGAAGGGCTACCAGATCAGCCAGTCCCTCTTTGCCATCGGAACCGGGGGCTGGTTCGGAATGGGGCTTTACCAGGGGATGCCCTCCAAAATTCCGGTGGTGGAAAAGGATTTTATCTTTTCTGCCATTTCCGAGGAGCTGGGCGGTATCTATGCCCTCTGCCTGATTCTCATCTGCCTGGGCTGCTTTATGCAGTTTATGCTGATTGCAGTCAGAATGCAGGCAGCGTTCTACAAGCTGATTGCCTTCGGACTGGGGACTGCCTACATTGTCCAGGTATTTCTGACAATCGGAGGCGTGACAAAATTTATTCCCTCCACGGGAGTGACGCTCCCCTTTGTGAGCTACGGCGGAAGCTCCATTCTCAGCACCTTTATCGTGTTTAATGTGGTGCAGGGGCTTTACATTTTAAAGCGCAGCGAGGAGGAAGAGGAATATGAGGCTGAATGAGCCGCCAAAGGAGAAGGGAGGGAAAACAGCCATGGCAAAGAGCAGCACGGAAAACGGTGAAAAAGCAGAAAAAACAGGAAGAAGAAAGCCGTCTTCTGCGGCCCGTTCCAGAAAAAACTCCGGGGAGGAGGGAGTTCAGGGGATGAAAAAACGTCTTGCCAGGACGGGAAAGAGCCTGCTCGCCGCCGGAAGAGGACAGACAGCAAGAGGAAAGAAAAAACTGTCAGCCAGAGAAGAGCGGGAGCGCAAAGCAGCTGCCAGAGAAAAGGCAGATAAAAACATTTTAAGAATTACCTACGCCTTTGCAGCCCTCTTTATCGGGATGTGTGTGTATTTTGGCTGGTTCCTTCAGTTTGACAGCGAAAATGTCATTAACAGTTCCTACAATGCGAGGCTTGATCGCTTTTCGGACCGCATTGTCCGGGGAAAAATTCTGAGCAGCGACGGGACAGTCCTGGCAGAGACGCAGGTGGCTGAGGACGGCTCAGAGTCGAGATATTATCCATACAATTATCTGTTTGTTCACTCAGTGGGATATTCCGGAAAAAATGGAAAGACGGGAATCGAATCCCTGGCGAACTTTTACCTGCTGTCCTCCCATGTCAACCTGCTGGAGCGGACTGTCAATGAGCTGCAGGGAAGGAAGAATATCGGCGACAATGTGGTGACCACCCTGGACGTGGATTTACAGCAGACGGCTTCTGACGCCATGGGAAACCGCCGCGGAGCGGTGATCGCCATGGAACCGGATACAGGCAAAATCCTGGCCATGGTCTCTCAGCCCAACTTTAACGCCAATACGGTAGATGAACAGTGGGCAGAGCTGACCTCGCCGGAGAACACAAAGGCCCAGCTTGTAAACCGGGCCACTCAGGGACTCTATCCGCCAGGCTCCACCTTTAAGATCCTGACGGCGCTGGAGTATCTGCATGAAAATCCGAACGGCAGGAACGACTTCCATTTCGACTGTGACGGCACGTTCGAGGATGGGGACTACCAGATCCGGTGCTACCACGGGGAAGCCCACGGAAGCCAGGACTTCACAGGCGTGTTTGCCAACTCCTGCAACGGAGCCTTTTCCAGCATGGGGCTGGGTCTTAACCTGGCGCAGTTCAGAAGCCTGGCGGAGCAGTTTCTGTTCAACCGGGAGCTGCCGCTGTCCATTCCCTACAATAAGAGCTCCTTTGTGATGACAGAGGGGGCGGATGAGTGGGAGCGCCTTCAGACCTCCATCGGACATGGAAAGACGAAGATGACGCCGATGCACAACCTGATGATCACAGCGGCCATCGCCAATGGCGGCACGCTGATGAAGCCCTACCTGATTGACCATGTGGAAAATGCGGGCGGACAGACGGTGAAAAAATTTATGCCGTCTGCATACGGGGAACTGATGAGCGGAGAGGATGCGGCAGTTCTCACCGAACTGATGACGGCAGTGGTAACGGACGGCACAGGCTCCGCCCTCCGGGGAGCTCCCTACACGGCGGCGGGAAAAACAGGCTCCGCTGAATTTGAGACAGGGAAGGAAACCCATGCATGGTTCGTAGGATTTGCACCGGTGGAGGATCCGAAAATAGCGGTCTGCGTGATTTTAGAGGAGAGCGGCTCCGGCGGTTCTCAGGCCGGGCCTGTGGCGAGGGCTGTGATGGACAAATATTTTGAAAAAAATCCCCAGTAGGACACGGCGGAAAGAAACGGAAGACGCCCGGCACAGAGACATGAAAGCGGGAGCGTATACGACAGATCCGGAGATAAAGCGGGGAGAGCGGGAGGCCGCAGATAAGAAGAGAAAAAGACAAAGGAGAAGACAATGACAGAGCTTCAGATGATACTGTTTTTATGTCCCATATTTTTTCTGACCAGTTTTGTGGATGCCGTTTCCGGCGGCGGAGGGCTGGTGGCCCTTCCTGCCTATCTGTTCACCGGTCTTCCCGTACATAACGCCTATGCCTGCAACAAGGTAGGCTGCCTGGTGGGAAATTTTGCTTCCTTCGTCCGCTTTCTGAAAAGCGGACTGATCGACGGAAAAACTGCCCTTGGAGTGGGAATTGTAACCTTTCTCTGCTCTGCCTGCGGGGCACAGCTTGTCCTGCACCTGCCGGATCGGCCGCTGAAAATTCTGATCCTGGCATCCATGCCTGCGGTGGCTCTGCTCATTTTTATGAGCAGAGAATACCTCCAGGTCAACCGCACAGAGGAGATAAGAGGCTGGAAAAGGGTTCGCGCCTGCCTTCTCACGGGGGTGATCATGGGCTTTTACGACGGCGTTCTGGGGCCGGGTTCCGGAACAGTGGTGATTCTGCTGTTCACAAAGCTGCTGAAATACGATTTAAAGACAGCCTCAGGAAACGCGAAGGCTGCGCTTTTGGCCTCCACCGTGGCAGCCTCGCCCTCCTACATTCTGGCCGGAAAGGTAGTCTGGACGGTGGCGGTACCTGTGTCTCTGTTCGGAATCCTGGGAGGATATGTGGGAGCAGGAATGGCAATCAAAAAAGGAGCAAAGTTTATCCGCCCGATGATGCTTCTGATTGCGGCGCTGCTGATCGTCAAGATGGCAGCAGATATGGTGAACGGCGGGGTGTAGGAAAGCTCCGGCGCTAAACGGCCTGCGCTAAACGGCCTGCGGCAGCAGTCTGGAGCTGAAAATAGCAGGGAGCTATCAGACTGGCGGGAAAAGCTGGACAGAAAAGAGATGCGGGAAACAGAGATTTTTATAAAAAGATCAAAAACGCTTATCCGCAGAAAATCTGAGGAGAAGAAAAAGGGAAATTCTGTCATACTGTATACGAGCGCTCGAAAGATAATAATGGAGGAAGATACAGTAAGATGAGAAAACAGATGGAAGAGATCCTGATTAATCTGCTGTCCTGCGGAATTTTCGAGATAATTAAAAATTTTATAATGAAACTGTAGCAGAGGAAACAGGCCGCGGGGAGAGGGGAAACAGTTATTCAGCCAGCCATTCTGCCAAGGACTGGCCGGCCTGCTGCTGCAGTTCTCTGCGGTATGGGAGCAGGTATGTATGATCAGGGGAAGAACTGCATGGCTGGCTCAGACAGCCCAGACAGATTCATTCTGCCGGGTGGATGGCTGCTCCTGGCTGAACTAGGAGTTTGAATGAGGAAAAAAGTGTCGCTTAACTGGATATTAAGCGACACTTTTTTGTTTTTTTCAGTAAGTATTTATGTTCCTGTAGATTATAGCACCCTTTCT
>JAHZAR010000157.1:0-3443 GCA_019423835.1 Clostridiales bacterium
CGGAAAAAAGTCCGTCAACTATTGAAAAATATCTGAGGGATATCCGTAATTTCTATCAGTTTTTGCCGGAAGAAAAAATCATTGATCGGGAGGCAGTTCTTCTCTATAAGCGCCAGCTGCTCCCCAGGTACCAGATCAGCAGTGCCAATTCAATGATTATTGCAGTTAATGGCTTTTTGAGTTTTGTGGGACTGGAGGAGCTGAGAGTAAAGGTATATAAATTTCAGCGGGCCATGGTCAGTGATCCGGAAAGAGAGATCCAGCGGGAGGAGTATATTCGGCTGGTGGAGGAGGCGGAGCGGATGGGAAAAAGCAGACTGAGCCTAATCCTTCAGACACTGGGAGCCACCGGAATCCGCATCAGCGAGCTGGTCTGCATTACCAGGGAAGCAGTCAGCTCCGGACGGGCAGCTGTAAACTTAAAAGGAAAGACGAGAGTGGTTATTCTTCCCAGAAGGCTGAGGGAGAAGATGGAAATATACTGCCGGGAAAATCAGATTTATGCAGGACCTGTTTTTGTTACAAGAGGAGGAAAGCCTGTGGACAGGAGCAACATCTGGTCAGAGATGAAGCTGCTGTGCAGAACAGCAGGGATTGACGAGAAGAAAATATTTCCCCACAACCTACGCCATCTGTTTGCGAGAATCTATTATAAAAAGAACCACGATATAGTCTATCTGGCAGATATTCTGGGACACAGCAGTGTAGAAACCACAAGAATCTATACGAGCATCAGCGGATGCGAGCATGAGAAGGTTCTGGAAGATATGGAGCTGATTATCTGACTGAAATCAGAGAAAGGAAATGTCGGAAAAAATAATTCAATACGACAAAATAAGAAAAATGTTGTAATAAATCAACAAAAAGTCCTAAGTTTTGCCTGAACGCTCTCATTGTACCAAAGACAATTGGCAAAGTCAACAACGGAATAAGAATTATGTTGTAGCATTTTTAGTCACATTTTGGACAATATATCGTTGCTTTTATGATTATAGCATGAAAACAATGTAAGTCAATCTCTTTCAGCAGGGAAAATAAGACTTCTGACAAATAAAAAGTTCATTTTATGTATGTACTGTTTGATAATGAACTTTATGCGCTGGGAGATGACTTTAAATCAACAACATAATTCTTATTTTGTGGTAAAAAGCGGAAGCTGACGGTCTGAAAGGAAGAGGAGATGCTCAGGGGAGAAGTAAGAGCAAAATTTACTGATGTGCATGCCCATATTCTTCCGGGAGTCGATGACGGCGCTGAGAATTTGGAGGAATCCAGGCAGATGCTTCAGATGGCATATGATCAGGGAATCCGGGGGATTATTGCAACACCCCATTATCATCGGGGACAGGATGTGATACGGCTGAAAGAGCTGACCCGGGAGCTTCAGGAAGAGGCAGAAAAAATAGACTCTGGTTACAGAATTTACCTGGGGCAGGAGCTTATGGACTCTGAAGATCTCCTGGAGGATCTGAAAGAAGGCAGAGCTCTGACTCTGGGCGGAAGCAGGTACATACTCATAGAATTCTATCCTGCGGTCTCTTTCAGTCACATGCATCAGCGGCTCAGGCAGCTGCAGACGGCAGGATATCTGCCTGTCATAGCACATCTGGAGCGATATCAGTGCATCAGAAAAGGGGAAAGAGTCAGGGAACTGATTCAGGCAGGAAACTTTACACAGATGAACTACTCCAGCCTGCAGGGAAATCCCCTTCAGAAAAATACCAGATGGTGCAGGAGGCAGGTCCTGGATGGAAACGTGCACCTGCTGGGAACTGATATGCACCATATAAAATACAGAAAACCAGATATAAAGAAAGCAGTCAGCTGGCTGAGCAGGAACTGCACACGGAGCAGGCTGTACTGGATGGTCCGGAAAAATCCAGACTATATCATTAAGAAAAAAGAAGGAATGGGCAGGTAAAGGGAGATGGAAAAAACCAGGTATGAGGAAAACGATGAGATCGATCTGTTGGAACTGTTTTATGAGTTAAAGAAAAAGCTGTGGCTGATTATTCTGGCAGCTATAATCGGCGGAGGGGCATTTGGACTGTACAGCAAGGTGATTCTTGTTCCCAAGTACACCTCCACAGCCATGATGTATGTTCTTTCAAAGGAAACTACTCTGACATCTCTGGCAGATCTCCAGATAGGGAGCCAGCTGACCCAGGATTACAAGGTGATGATAACCAGCCGGCCGGTTCTGCAGGAGGTGGTTGATGAGATGGGCCTTGAATATGGTTATAAGGCGCTGAGAGAAAAACTTACAATCGACAATCCAACAGATACGAGAATCCTTACCCTGTCAGTGGAGGATGCGGATCCGATCCTGGCGGCGGATTTAGTAAATACAGTCGCCAGATGTTCCTCTGAATATATTGGAGAAATGATGGAGATGATTCCGCCTAAAATCGTGGAGGAGGGCGAGGTAGCTGTAGAACCCACAAGCCCTAATGCTAAGAAAAATGCCGCGATCGGAGCAGCAGGCGGAATCTTCCTGGTCTGCGCTTTCGTCGCAGTCCGCGTGATTATGAACGACACCGTGAAGACAGAGGAGGATGTGGAGAAATATCTGAAACTGTCTGTACTGGCGTCTGTTCCGGAAAAGGGAAAGGGAAAGAGAGGGCAGCGCTGATTATGGGACAGATGATGAAGGTGGTGAATATCCACACAGATGAAAACAGAGATTTCCGCTTTGAGGAAGCGATCAAAACGCTGCGCACCAATATCCAGTTCAGCGGCCCCGACATTAAGACGGTTATGTTTACAAGCGCTGTGCCGGGCGAGGGAAAAAGTCAGATTACCGTATCTGAGGCCATGTCCCTGGCAGGGCTTGGAAAAAGAGTGCTGTTGATCGATGCGGATATCAGAAAAAGTGTTCTCCTTACACGGTACCAGGTAGAGCAGGAGGTACACGGGCTTACGGAGTATCTGAGCGGTCAGAGGCAGCTGGAGGAGGTGATCTGCACTACAGACATTCAGGGGCTGGATATCATTTTTGCAGGCCCCTGTTCACCGAATCCGTCAGAGCTGCTGGCGGAGCCTCTGTTTAAAGAACTGATTCGTAACAAGAGAGAGGAATACGATTATATTCTGATCGATACGCCTCCTATGGCAGGCATTACAGACGGAGCCATCATCTCCACGGTATGCGACGGAGCAGTTCTGGTGATAGCGGCAGGGACGGTGAGCCGCAGGATTGAGAGGAGAGTCAAGGAGCAGCTGGAAAAGAGCGGCTGCCGGATTTTAGGGGCAGTACTTAATAAGGTTACATCAGAGCATGAAGGCTATTACGGGAAGCGATACAGGAAGTACTATGGCTATGGTGCGGAGAAGTAATCTGGCAGACAGAACGGATGGACAGCTCGGGGGAGAGATAAGCCAGTCATAACAGATTCAAATAAATTGAAAAGAGTGAGTGGTATGAAAAAGAGTAAACGAAGGAA
>JAHZAR010000157.1:3491-4038 GCA_019423835.1 Clostridiales bacterium
TTCTCATGTTGGTTAAAAACCGCTCCTTTTATATTTTGATCGATCTGGCAGCGATGGCGGCGGCGTATGTGATGACGCAGCTGGCCCTGTACGGCTCCTTGCCGGCCAGGATGAAATGGTACGGCCTTACGATGGTGCTGGGAGTTTACCTGGTATCGGATCTGTTTTTCGGACACGAGAAGCCGCTGGCGGAGGAAAGCGCAGTGGAAACCTTTCTGGACGTGGTGAGGCAGACCGTCTATATGGCGTTTCTGTTTGCCCTGCTCCTGTTTCTGCTGGGGCAGAGAGGAGGAGACACAAGACTGTTTTTCGGCCTGCTGGTGCTGTTCTCCTTTGGATGCCTTTATCTCGGCAGAATTTACTGTAAGGCAGTGATCTTCAATTATTATGGAAATGAAAAAAACAGAACCCGCCTTCTGATTTTTGCAAATCCGTCGAATGCGCAGAAGGCTCTGGACCGGCTTGCCGCCTCCAACCTGTATAGGTATGAGCTGAGAGACCGGGTGATCATGGACAGTGAAGGAGAAGATCGTGAACTGAATCTGAT
>JAHZAR010000158.1 GCA_019423835.1 Clostridiales bacterium
GGTACATTCTGCGGCGCCCCTCCAGAACATACTGTCCGATCTGCTCCTCTACCTGGTGCATCAGTATCAGGCCGCCCGAGGATTTCACCATCACATAACCGTTTTTTCCCATTTTAATATAGGCCGCTGTTTTCTCATAAATATCATTAAAACTCAGAATGCAGGAAAGTCCGCCTCCGGCTTCCGTAGCCCTCCGAAGCTTCAGGTAACAGTTTTCCTCCTCATCCTGCCAGATGGAAATAGCGGTTTCTGCTGTCTGTTCTGTCATAAAACTGACTGGCGCCAGTGCCCTCTCTTCCTCGGTCCATCGGGAAACGCTGCGGCCTCCCTGCTCATAGAGCAGGGCCGTAACTGTTCCCTCCCTCTCCCTGAGGAATTCCTCCAGCGTCTCCTCCATGGGTTTCTGGTTCTGCGTCAGAAAAGCGGCTTCCGCCGCATGAAACTGTTTCAGCCCTGTTTCCACAGCCAGATCATCCTTCGCCTCCTCTACAAATACCTCAATGTTGGCCGCCACACTCTCTGAGATTGAGCAAAGCTGTCCGCTCTGGGTTTCGATCATGGTTTTCTGGTTCTCGACTGTCATATTTCCTGTCAGAATGAACAAAAGAACTGCCGCAGCAAATACAACCGCTGCGGCAGCGCCGATTCCCCCTCCCCGGGGGCGTTCCTTTAAGAGATGAAGTTTCATACCGCTGCACACTCCGTCCGCTTCCTGTCTGCGGCAGCCGCGGCTGGCCGCAGACATTCTGCAGGGCCTTTCTGCATTTTCTTCCGTCTATTTTACAGATTGCCCTTTTTTCTGTCAAATAGTTCCGTCGGTTCTGTTTTCTGCCTCCGGCAGCTTCTGTAACCTGGAAGCCTTGTGTTTCTTTACAGAATCGGCAGATAGCCTGTCACAAGCCCTGCTGCCATGAAGATGACGAAAATTCCGATACACCACTTGAAAATATATCCCTGATACTGAGCCAGCGTAATCTCAGTCTTATCCATCAGAAGATAGATAAACGGAACTAACGGGCTGAGGAAATGGAAGGCCTGCCCCATCAGGGCTGCAAAGCCCACATTCAGATCTGTAAAGCCATAGGCCTGAGCCGTGGCTGCCAGAGGAGGCAGCACGCCATAGTAGAAGGCGTCATTGTTAAGCAGGTAGGTACCCGGCGCACTGACAACGGCAATCACGACTGCGAAGTATCTGGCCAGAGACTCCGGAATCACGGCAACCAGGAATTCGGCAATGGCGTTTGACATGCCGGCATTTTCCGGACCGTTTAATATTCCCATCAGCACACCGGCTCCGAGAACCATCATGACTACATTGATCATATCCGGAGCAATGGAGCTGATGACATTTCTCTGAACCTTCTGATTGGGATAGTTGACAAGGAGGGCAGCAGCCGTTCCCACTCCGAACAGAATGGCAGAGGAAGCCAGTCCCAGTATCAGGGCCGCAATGATAGCCGCTGTGAGAATCAGGTTAAACCAGATAAGCCCTGGCCGCTTCCATGCTCTCTCCTCCTCTGAAAGCTCAACCCTGACCGCATGGTTTTCCACATCCTTTGACACGCCGAGACGCTTTCTCTCCTTCAGTCCCAGATAATAGGACACTCCGATGACGTAAACTGCCGAGAGAACCATGCCCGGCACCAGAGGAGCCAGGATTTCTCCTGCATCCAGATGCATCACCGACATCACGCGGGCCGTTGGGCCGCCCCAGGGAATCAGGTTCATAATACCGTTCTGAAGGATGATCAGAGTAGCCAGATAGATTTTTTTTATCTTCAAACGCTCATAGATCGGGATCATGGCGGTGCAGCAGATCATGACCGTCGTGGTACCGTCGCCGTCCAGCGATACGAAGGCAGCCAGTACAGCCGTTCCCACCAGGACCTTCAGCGGATCTCCCTTGCACCAGGTAACTACCTTGTCCACCATAGGGTCGAACATTCCCGCTGTGAGCATGATTCCAAAATACAGGATGGCAAAGGTCATCATGGAAAAGGTGCCGGCCACATCCTTAATTCCGGCCATGGCATACTCCAGTGTGTCCCAGCCGTAGCCTGCCAGCAGACCGAAAAGCACAGGAATGATAATCAGTGACGTGAACGGGCTTAATTTTTTTGCCATAATCAGTCCCATAAATACCACGATCATGGCAAAGCCCAGAAAAGCTAAATACATATCTCTTTCTCCCTTTCTTCCCTCTGCTTTCCGGCCAGGTCCCGGGGCTTCCTGCCTCCTGGCACAGCAGAACGGTTATTCTGTCTTCAGTATACAGCCCGGTTCTTAACATCCCCTGAAAAAGTCTTAAAAAATGTTAAGATTTGAAAATTTTGCAGTTTTCCTTTTTTTGTGGTATTCTGGACAGAGCAGTTTATACGCATATTGAAGGTAACGAGACGGAACAGAAAGAGAGGAGGTCCTATGGCTGAAGAAACAATACTGATCGCTGACGATGATCCGGCTGTCCGCCGGCTTCTCATACGGGTTGTGGAGGGGAGCGGATTTAAGGCCCAGACGGCCAGCGACGGCCTGGAGGCTGTCCGCGCAGCCCAGAGCGGAACATTTGCCCTGATTCTCCTGGATATTATGATGAACGGGAATGACGACGGCTTTCATGCCATTAAGAGGCTCAGAGAGTCCGGAAACACTACTCCCATCATGGTTCTCAGCGGGAGGAGCGGTGACTTTGACACCCTCTACGGTCTGGACATCGGAGCGGATGACTATGTGTCCAAGCCCTTTAACCCAGTCATTCTGGGCGCCAAGATCAAGGCACTGGTGCGCAGAAGCCAGGCCGGGCGGGAGGAGACAGGGAACATTCTAACAGCAGGCCCCTTTCTCTACAACACCCTTACCATGGAATTTTCTAAGAACGGGGAGCCCATCTCCCTCTCCTCCAGGGAACATGTGCTGATGCGCCTTTTCCTGTCCCACCCGGGCCAGGTGTTCTCAAAGGAACAGCTCTATGAGCTTGTCTGGAACAATACCGCGGTGGATGACAACGTAATTATGGTCTACATCAGCCACCTGAGGAACAAGATCGAGGACAGTCCGAAACATCCGCGGTTTATCAAAACTGTCTGGGGAATCGGCTATACCTTCTCCTGCACCAGTCAGGGCTGACCTCCAGGCTCTTCTGCCCCAGGCTCTGGCCTTCCCGGGCTGTGTGGCACCGGCTTCGGGCAAAAAAACGGCTCCATTCAGGGAAGAACCCTGTCTGGAGCCGTTTTTGCCGTTCCGCTTCTTATATAGATTTCAGTTTCTTATGTGATTTTTATTTTTCTATCTGGAAAACACCTCATAAAACCGTTTCATGGCTTCAATGGTATTCTCCCTTGTGGAGAAAGCCGTCAGCCGGAAGTATCCCTCCCCGCAGGCACCAAAGCCGGCGCCCGGTGTTCCCACAACATTGGCCTTTTCCAGCAGAAAATCAAAAAATTTCCAGGAGTCCATCTGCTGCGGGCATTTCAGCCAGATATACGGGGAATGCTCCCCGCCCGTGTACCAGATCCCAAGTCTGTCCAGGGTCTCGGTAATGATTTTCGCATTATCCCTGTAATAATGAATGTTTTCAAGTATCTGCTTCTCTCCCTCCTCTGTGAACACGGCGGCGGCAGCCCTCTGGACAATATAGGGCACTCCGTTGAATTTCGTGGTCTGGCGGCGCAGCCACAGCCTGTTAAGCTCCTTTCCGGAGCGCACAAGCTCCATGGGAATTACCGTGTAGCCGCACCTGGTTCCCGTAAAGCCTGCCTTCTTGGAGAAAGAGCAGAACTCAATGGCACAGGTTCTGGCGCCCTCAATCTCAAAAATACTGTGGGGAAGCTCTCCCGTCACGAAGCACTCGTAGGCAGAGTCAAACAGGATCACGCTTCCCCTGGCGTTTGCAAAGTCCACCCACTCCTTCAGCTGCTCTCTTGTATAAACGGCGCCTGTGGGGTTGTTGGGAGAGCACAGGTAGATCAGATCTGCCTCCATGCCTTCC
>JAHZAR010000159.1 GCA_019423835.1 Clostridiales bacterium
TGGGAGGCCCGGTCCTTGGAGGGATGTATAAGGCCGTCAACACCATGGATTCCATGGTGGGATACAGAAATGAGCGGTATCTGTATTTCGGCAGGGCTGCGGCAAGACTCGACGATCTTGCAAACCTGATCCCGGCAAGACTCTCGGCGATCCTGATGATTGGCGTATCCTTCCTTCTCGGGATGGACGGGAAGGGAGCAGCGAGGATCTGGCTTCGGGATCGGCGAAACCACAAAAGCCCGAATTCCGCCCAGACGGAGGCCGTCTGTGCCGGCGCCCTGGGGGTGCGGCTGGCGGGACCTGCCTGGTACTTTGGGACACGGTGTGAGAAGCCGTTCATCGGAGATGAGAAGAGGAAGGTGGAGTGGGAGGACATCCGAAGGGCAAACAGGCTGATGTATGGGACGGCAGTCATAATGGCAGCAGCGGGAGCTGCGGCTGTACTCTGGCTTGGGAGATAGGGAAAGAGGGGCGTAACAGACAGAAAAGGCTGAAAGAAACAGGAGGCATGATACATGGTTTATTCTCACGGCGGTGACATTTACGGCTCAGAACACATCCGAATCGATTTTTCTGTAAATACCAATCCACTGGGCACTCCCCGGGAGGTCATAGAGGCAGTGGCGGCCAGCAGGGAGGAAATTCTTCGCTACCCGGACAGCCAGTGCAGAGGCCTTCGGAAAGCTCTGGCGGCCTTCCACGGCCTTCCTGAGGACTGGATTATCTGCGGAAACGGGGCAGCCGACTTGATTTTCGGCCTGGCCGAGGCTCTTAGGCCCCGGCGGGCCGTTCTGTTTGCCCCCTGCTTTTCCGAATATGAGGCTGCCCTGACCCTGAGGGGCTGCGAGATCATCCAGATTCCGCTGCATCCGGAGAAAAACTGGCTTCCGGATGCCGGCTGTCTTGAGAGGACACTGGAGAGAGCGGGCGACGCGGATCTGGTTTTTCTGGGAAACCCTAATAATCCTACGGGAATGGCACTCCCGTCAGAGGAGCTGGAAGTCTTTGCCAGAATCTGCCGGAACCATCATGCCCTGCTTGCAGTGGATGAGTGCTTTAACGGCTTTCTGGAAAGGCCGGAAGAGTTTACCATGGCCGGAAAGCTTGGCGGGTACAGAAACCTGTTTCTTCTGAACGCCTTTACCAAGACATACGGGATGGCCGGGCTCAGGCTGGGCTATGCCATGTGCGCGGATACAGGACTGCTGGAACGCCTTGCAGCTGTCAGACAGCCCTGGAGCGTGTCGGGAATTGCCCAGAAAGCCGGAGTTGCCGCCCTCTCCCGGGAGGACTTTCTGAAGCAGGCCAGAGAGCTGATTGCCCGGGAACGCATATTTTTAAGTGACGGGCTTTCACGCCTCGGCTTTCGTGTCTGGCCTTCCATGGTCAACTACCTTCTGTTTTCAGCCGGGCAGAAGGGCAGGGAACCATCCGGCCAGGAGGATTTGAAGAAGTTCCTCTCCGGGAGAGGAATCCTGATCCGCTCCTGCGCCAGCTACCGGGGGCTGGATGATTCCTTTTTCCGGGTGGCAGTAAAGCGCCGTGAGGAAAATGAGGAGCTTCTTGGGCAGATGGAAGCATACTGCATGCAGGAAAGGAGAACGAGATGGCAAAACCAATCATGATCCAGGGAACCATGTCAAATGCCGGAAAAAGCCTGATTGCCGCCGGGCTCTGCCGCATTTTCCGGCAGGATGGCTACCGTGTGGCGCCTTTTAAATCCCAGAATATGGCTCTCAATTCTTTTATCACAGAGGAGGGACTGGAAATCGGACGGGCCCAGGCAGTACAGGCGGAAGCTGCGGGAATCGCCCCCCGCGCCGCCATGAACCCGATCCTTTTAAAACCATCCAGCGACACCGGCTCCCAGGTGATCGTCATGGGAGAGCCAGTGGGAACCATGCCGGCCAGAGAGTATTTCAAGTACAAAAAAAACCTTCTTCCGGTGATCCGAAATGCCTATGAGACTCTTTCGAAGGAGTATGATATTCTTGTGATCGAGGGAGCCGGAAGCCCCGCTGAAATTAATCTGAAGCAGGATGACATTGTCAATATGGGGATTGCCAGGATGGCGAAGGCTCCTGTTCTCCTGGCAGGAGATATTGACAGGGGCGGCGTGTTCGCCCAGCTCTACGGCACTGTGATGCTTCTGGAAGAGGAGGAGAGAAGGTATATAAAGGGACTTCTGATCAACAAATTCCGGGGAGACAGGACAATCCTGGAGCCGGGGGCAGAGATGATTGAGAAGCTCTGCGGGATTCCTGTGACAGGGATTATCCCCTATATCCAGGCAGACATTGAGGACGAAGACAGTCTGAGCACCCGCCTGAATGCCCGGGAAAAGAAAGAGGGGGCAGTCCTTGATATTGCCGTGATCCGATTCCCGCGACTTTCCAACTTCACAGATCTTCAGGCGTTTTCCTGCCTGCCCGGCGTGTCTGTCCGGTACGTGGAGAGAACGGGAGAGCTGTCCGCTCCAGATCTGATTATCCTTCCGGGGACGAAAAATACCATAGAGGATCTGCTGTGGATGCGTCAGAACGGCCTGGAGGCTGTCGTGCTGAAAGCCGCCTCGTCAGGAGTTCCCGTGTTTGGAATCTGTGGGGGCTACCAGATGATGGGGTGCTGTCTGACCGATGAAAAGGGGACAGAGGCGGGAACTCCGGGAGTATCTGTGCGGGGAATGGGGCTCCTTGAGACAGCCACAGAATTTGAGGAGGAGAAGATGAGAACCCGTGTGACGGGCCGTTTCGGCGTCCTTCCCGGCATTTTTTCCGCCCTCTCAGGAAGGAAGTTTTCCGGCTATGAGATCCATATGGGAAGGACCAGGCTCCTTAAGGGAGGCCGTCCTCTAGCCGTCCTCAGGGAAAACCAGGAGGGAGGGGCGGGGGGAGAAAAGCCGGACGGCTGCACCTCTGCAGATAAAGGAGACTTCATCCAGGCCTGCGGTACATACGTCCACGGCATCTTCGATGAGCCCGGCACAGCTGCTGCCCTGGCAAACGCCCTTCTTTCTGAAAAGGGAATGAGCCTTAAGGATGCAGCAGACTTTGACTACAGAGCCTACCGTGAAAAACAGTTTGACCTGCTGGCCGGCGGGCTGAGAAAGTGCCTTGATATGGATGAAATTTACCGGATTCTCAGACAGGGAGTCTGAGAAGGGACGCCGGGCAGAAGGATGCAGAATCAAAGACAATAACAGAAATCAATCAACAAGAACAGAAAGATGCGGTGAGAAGGATGGAAAAAAAGATACAGTTGGAGCAGGTGCTGCCTGAAAAGATAGAGGACAGGAGCTTTGAGATTATCTCTGAAGAACTGAAAGAGCGGTTTCCGGACAGGACGTTCAGGCCGGAGGAAGAACCTGTGATTAAGCGGGTGATCCATACAACCGCAGATTTTGACTATGCAGATAATCTTGTATTTTCAGAAGGGGCGGTGAAAAAGGCTCTGGAGGCCCTGAGAGAGGGGGCTGTCA
This sequence comes from Clostridiales bacterium, assembly GCA_019423835.1. Classification (GTDB taxonomy): domain Bacteria; phylum Bacillota; class Clostridia; order Lachnospirales; family Lachnospiraceae; genus Otoolea. The sequence continues at coordinate 3,479 of JAHZAR010000159.1, forward strand.
TTGTGACAGACACCAATATGGGACGGGCAGGGATCAATAAGAGGAGTCTGGAACGCCTCGGTTCGGAGGTGCGCTGCTTTATGGCAGATGAGGATGTGGCAGAAACAGCAAAACAGCAGGGCACCACCCGGGCGGCGGCCAGTATGGATAAGGCGGCTTCCCTTGGAAGGGACTGTATTTTTGCGGTGGGAAATGCTCCCACAGCCCTGGTGCGCCTCTATGAGCTGATTCGGGAGGGGAAGCTTGCGCCCAGGCTCATCATCGGAGTTCCGGTAGGCTTTGTCAATGTGGTTCCGTCCAAGGAGCTGATTTTATCTCTCCAGGATACCCCCTGCATTGTAGCCAGGGGAAGAAAAGGCGGAAGCAATGTGGCAGCTGCCATCTGCAATGCCCTTATTTACCAGCTTGCAAGAGAGCGGTAAAAGCTGGCTGCCGTAAGCCTGCAAAAGGGAAGGACATAAGAACAGACAG
>JAHZAR010000160.1:0-695 GCA_019423835.1 Clostridiales bacterium
TCTACAAGATGATGAGGAAAAAGAATATTACCCTGAACGGAAAGAAATGCGACGGTTCAGAGAGGCTTCTGGAGGGAGACGAGATCCGCCTGTTTCTCTCTGAGGAGACCATCGAAAAATTTTCAGAGGTAAAAGTGCAGAAGGTCAGCCGGGTGAAGTTAGAGATTGTCTATGAGGACGAGGATGTGATCTTTGTCAATAAGCCGGCAGGCATGCTGTCCCAGAAGGCCAGGGACGGGGACGAATCCCTGGTGGAATATCTGATTGCCTACCTTATGGAGAGCGGCCAGCTCACCAAGGAGGAGCTTAAGAGTTTCCGCCCCTCGGTCTGCAACCGTCTGGACCGGAATACCAGCGGCCTGGTAGCTGCCGGAAAGAGCCTTCCGGGGCTTCAGGAGCTGTCGAGAATCATCAAGGACAGAAGCATTGGAAAATATTACCTGTGCCTGGTGAAGGGGCAGGTGAGACAGTCCAGCCGGATTGAGGGATGGCTCTTAAAAGATGAGAGGACGAACCGGGTGGAGGTGACAGAAGAGGAGAGGAAGGGAAGCCTTCCCATCTGCACGGAATATACTCCTCTGCTGCGAAGCGGCGCCCATACGCTTCTGAAAGTGAAGCTGATCACAGGGCGCTCCCACCAGATCCGCGCTCATCTGGCCTCCATCGGCTGCCCCATTGTGGGGGACAGCAAATAT
>JAHZAR010000160.1:705-1562 GCA_019423835.1 Clostridiales bacterium
CTGGGGAGCTCTCCGGCCCCTTATGCCGGCTCAGAGGCAGGAAATTTGCCGCTGCTCTTCCAGCCACTTTTCTGGCTATGGCAGAGGCGGTGTTTCCGGATCAGGACAGCAGAGAAATTCTTGCGGCCTGGAAATGTGCCGACAGAAACAGGGGCAGAAAGGGCAGATAGGATGGGAACATGGAAAACGAGAGGACTTAGAGGCTCCAGCCTGGAGGAACGGATCAACAGGACGAACGACAGCTACAGGGAGAAGGGGCTGGCTCTTATTCAGAAGATTCCCACGCCTATCACCCCCATTACCATTGACAAGGCCAGCCGTCACATCACCCTGGCCTACTTTGACCAGAAGAGTACCGTCGACTACATCGGAGCCATCCAGGGCATCCCCGTGTGCTTTGACGCCAAGGAGTGCGCCGCATCCACCTTTCCTCTGCAGAATCTCCATCCCCATCAGGTGGCGTTCATGGGCGAGTTTGAGAAACAGGGAGGAATCGCCTTTATCCTTGTATCCTACACGGCCATGGACGAGATGTACTACATTCCTTTCCGGGATGTGGAGCGGTTCTGGATGCGGATGGAGGGGGGAGGCCGAAAGAGCTTTACCTATGAGGAGGTGGACAAGGAGTACCGGGTGCGCAGCTACCGGGATTACTTTGTCCACTACCTGGAGGCCGTCAAAAAGGATCTGGAGTGGAGAGAGGCGGAGGGAAAACAGAACAGTTACTTTTAATAAAACGAAACAGGATAAGGAGGACATTATGAGCAGAGCAGCAGAGCGTTTTTTACATTACGTATCCTTTGACACCCAGTCAAAGGATGACGAGGAGCAGGTTCCCAGCAGAGGAAAGCAGAGAG
>JAHZAR010000160.1:1572-3923 GCA_019423835.1 Clostridiales bacterium
GGTGTTAAAAAAAGAGCTGGAGGAGATGGGGGCGTCCGATGTGCGCATGAGCGAAAACGGCTATGTGTACGCAGTGATCCCGGCTACTACAGAGAAACCGGTAAAGGCGGTGGGCTTCATCTCCCATATGGATACAGCCCCTGCCATGTCCGGCACGGACGTGCGGCCGCGTATCGTAGAGAACTACGGAGGGGGAGATATCGTCCTGAACGAGGAAAAGCAGATCGTCATGCGGGTCAAGGATTTCCCGGGAATGGCTGACTGTGTGGGAAAGGATCTGATTGTCACAGACGGAACCCTTCTGGGAGCCGATGACAAGGCAGGCGTGGCCGAGATTATGGAGATGGCTGAATTCTTTCTGTCCCATCCGGAAATCCCCCACGGGAAAATCTGCATCGGCTTTACGCCCGACGAGGAGGTAGGCCGCGGAGCGGACTTTTTTGACGTGGAAGGATTTGGCGCGGACGTGGCCTACACAGTTGACGGAGGCCCCATCGGAGAGCTGGAGTACGAAAATTTCAACGCCGCTTCCGGAAAGGTGGAGATTAACGGCCGCGGGGTTCATCCGGGAAGCGCCAAGGGAAGCATGATCAATGCCCTTTTAGTGGGAATGGAGTTCCAGTCCCTGCTTCCTGCCTTTGAAAATCCCATGTACACAGAAGGATATGAAGGGTTCTTCCATCTGGATCAGTTTAGCGGGGATGTGGAGAGTGCCCATATGGAGTATATTATCCGTGACCACGACAGGGAAAAATTCGAGAAGAAAAAAGAGCTGTTTGAGGCGGCTGCCGCTTACCTGAACCGGAAATACGGAGAGGGAACCGTTGTGGTGAAGCTGAAGGATTCCTACTATAACATGAAGGAAAAAATCGAGCCGGAAAACCTCTATCTGATCGAGATTGCCAGCGAAGCCATGGAGGCCCTCGGCATCGCTCCCCAGGTAACACCGATCCGCGGCGGCACAGACGGCGCGCGCCTGTCCTACATGGGCCTGCCGTGTCCGAATCTCTGCACAGGCGGCTATAACTTCCACGGAAAATATGAGTTCATCCCGGTGCAGTCCATCGACACTATGGTAGAGATCCTCAAGGATATTGTGATCCGGTTTGAGAAGAGATGACAGAGAAAAAGGATAATAAGCTGTCCGGCTGCCTGCTGACAGACGGCAGCCGGAGGAGTCCAGGGCAGATATTTCCATAGAGCTTTTTTCTGCCCTTCAGCCGGAGGAGGAAAGAGAGCTTTCCAGGCTGGCAGAGGAGTACGCCGCATTCCGCAGGTGGGAGACAGAAAGGCTTACTGTCACCGCCCTGATTTAAGGAGAGGCTGCAGAAGGCTGTCTTTGCCGCGGCAGCTTAAAGAAGCACCTCCACCTGGTATTCCTTCATCCAGCAGTTAATCTGGATAAGATAGGCCATCATCTGAGGCGCTGCCATAAGCTGACCGTACCACGGTTTTCCGTAGTCAGAGGGGCTTGTAAGAAAGCGCTCCGTCTTCTCTCGGTCCAGGAACAGAAGAACGGGAGAGGAAGAGTCATGGAGAATCTCTCTCACGCGCCCGGCCAGCAGCTCCTCATAGCCCCGGTCGTAGGTCTTGGGATAGGGGGACTTTTTCCGGAACAGAATCTCTTCAGTAAGCAGTCCGCGCCCGGCCTCCCGCAGAAGACCCTTTACGATGCCGTCCTTTGCCTTCATCTCCCACGGCACGTTGTACAGATATTCAATGATCCGGTGATCGGCAAAGGGAACTCTGGCCTCCAGGCCGTTCCTCATGCTGGTGCGGTCCATCCGGTTTAAAAGGGTCTGCATAAACCACTGAAGGTTGAGCCAGGAGATTTCTCTCCTTCTGGCATCCTTTCCGGTTTCTCCGTCCAGGCGTGGCGTCTGTGCCAGAGAGGCTTCATAGGCCTCCTTTACATAGTCATCCATCTGAAGCTCTTCGAGGAAACTGTCAGAAAGGAGAGCTTTCCGGGGTGCAAGATCCATGGTCCAGGGGAAGGTGTCTGCACTCAGACAATCCTCCCTGTGAAACCAGGGATACCCGCCGAAAATTTCGTCTGCACATTCTCCGGTCAGGGCTACCTTGTGGTGTCTGCTTACCAGAGAACAGAAGTAGAGGAGAGAGGAGTCCACATCAGCCATACAGGGCAGATCGTGGGCTTTTACTGACTCTGAGAGAAGATCGGCCTGCTCTTTGGTGGAGCATTCCAGAAAGTGATGCTCAGATCCGAGGAAGGCCGCCATCTGCTCCACATAGGGGCGATCCTGGGAGGGCTGAAATGCATTGGAGCGGAAATTCTCTCTGTTTCCGGCAAAATCGAAGGAATAGGTTACAAGCTTCCGGTGGTTCTTTTT
>JAHZAR010000161.1 GCA_019423835.1 Clostridiales bacterium
ATGAATGCAAACCCTCCCATGTCCTGCACAATCACCGCATCCAGTCCGTGCCTGTAGTAGGGCAGCAGGTAATCGTACAGCTCTGAGAGCTCCTGCTCCTTTACAAGAGTGTTGACGGTCATATAGATGCTGCGGCCGTGAAGGTGGACATAGTCAATGGCCTCCTTCATCCTCTCCTCATCAAGATTGTCGGCAAAGGCTCTCGCCCCAAACTTGCTCCCTCCGATATATACAGCGTCAGCTCCGGCTGCCACAGCAGCCTTCATACTCTCAAAAGAGCCTGCCGGAGCCAGGATCTCCGCTCCTCTCCTGACAGCCTCCCTCCACCTGGCCTCCCGGTCTAATGTTTTTTCCTGACTGTTCATCCTCAATCCCTTTCAACTGGTTTTCGCCTTACTGGGCTTTCGTTCTCTGGTTATTTTTTCTGATTATTATTTTCCCGCTTAACAAGACAGGGCTGATGCGAAATGCATCAGCCTTTCCTGTCTGTTGTCTTCTTTTTCAGTCCTTTTTTCCCTCTTCTGTGCCTTCTGCTGCCGGCTGTATGGCTTCCAGCTCCCGAAGCTTCAGCTCAAGGGCGTGGGCTCTTTCCCGATGCTCTGCCGCCTCCCTCATCACGGTTTCCAGCTTCATCTGTGTGCTTACAAGCTCATGCTTCAGGCTGTAGCTCTCCTTCTCCAGCTCCTGATTTTCCTCCGCCAGCCGTGCCGCATACTGCTTTTCCTTAAAATAGTCATCAGCCAGATTCAGATACGTCATCACTGACCTGTAGTCCTCGCTCTGCCTGGTAAAGCCCGGCTGCTTCTGGAGCCTGGCCATCTTTTCGTTGATATAGCTGGCAACCTGCTGCAGATAGCTCTCCTCCTCAGCGCCGCCCAGTGTATAAATTTTTCCATTGATCAAAACATCCGTATAATTTTTGGAATCCATACTTATCTCCGCTTTCGTTCTTTTTTCATTTCTCCTCATCCCGCGTATATCCGCTCTCAGGCATCCTGCGGCTCTCCTTCATTATACCTGAATTTTTGACAAAAACAATGACTTTCTGCGGATTGCCGGGCAGATTTATAGCAGTTCAGCCTTCCCAATCAGCTCTGGGAAAGTCCCAGATGGCGGTAGGCCGCCTCTGTGGCCACCCGGCCTCTTGGCGTGCGGTTGATCAGCCCGTTCATGAGAAGGTATGGCTCATACACATCCTCCAGAGTTCCGGCATCCTCCCCCAGGCAGGCCGCCAGCGTCTCAAGGCCCACCGGCCCGCCGGAAAACTTCTGAATCATGGCATTCAGAATGGCCCTGTCATTGTTGTCCAGCCCCAGCTTGTCCACATCGAGAATATCCAGGGCGAAATCGGCCACTGCCTTTGTGATTACGCCGTCATACTTGACCTGGGCAAAATCCCTGACTCTCTTAAGAAGGCGGTTGGCAAGCCTGGGAGTTCCCCTGGAACGTCTGGCAATCTCAAAGGCCCCCTCCTCCTCAATCTTCACCTTCATCACATCGGCAGAGCGCATGACAATCGTCTTAAGCTCTGCAGGCGTATAGAAATCCATTTTCTGGATAATTCCAAACCTGTCCCGCAGGGGCGCTGTCAGAAGCCCCGCTCTGGTGGTGGCTCCCACCAGCGTAAACTTCGGAAGGTCCAGGCGGATGGAACGGGCGCTGGAGTCCTTCCCCAGCATAATATCAATGGCATAATCCTCCATAGCCGGATAGAGAACCTCCTCCACCTGGCGGTTCAGGCGGTGGATCTCATCCACAAACAGCACATCTCCCTCTGAAAGCCCGTTCAGGATGGCTGCGATCTCCCCGGGCTTTTCGATAGCCGGGCCGGAGGTTACCTTCATATTAACCCCCATCTCATTGGCAATAATGCCGCAGAGCGTCGTCTTTCCAAGCCCCGGAGGGCCATAGAACAGCACATGGTCAAGAGGCTCCTTTCTCGACTTTGCCGCATCGATAAAGATCTTCAGGGTGCTCTTGATCCGCTCCTGTCCGATGTACTCCGAAAGGAGCTGGGGGCGCAGGCTCGTCTCTATTTTCTTATCCTCTTCCGTAACATCTGTTGTAATAATCCTTCTGTTCATATCTGCTTCCTTCTGCTCTCTCCTCACGTCCAGGTTTTTCTCTCAGGACTACATAAACGCCAGATATTTGAGGGATGCCTTGAGTACCGCCTCCGCATCCATCTCCTCTGTGACCTCCACCTGCTTCACAGCTCTGGCAGCCTCCAGGTTGGAATAGCCAAGGGCCACCAGGGCATCCACCGCCTCTCTGGCAGCCTCCGCCGTGAGAGAAGCTGCCTCCGGTGCCTTTGTCCCGCCCTGTACAGCTGTGACGGAAGCCAGCATCTCCTCCGCACTCACCTTGTCCTTTAAATCCAGAATAATCCTCTGGGCTGTTTTCGCCCCGATCCCGGGGGCCCGGGAGATAGCCTTCACATCTCCTGTCAGAATGGCCAGGCGCAGGTCATCCGGCCTGAGGGCGCCCAAAAGCCCCAGGGCTGCCTTGGGGCCAATGCCGTTTACCCCAATCAGCTGCCGGAACATCTCCCTGTCCTGCCTGTTCAGGAACCCATACAGGCTCATGGCGTCCTCCCTGACCTGAAAGCAGGTGTAAATCACCGCTTCCTGCCCCACAGCCGGCAAAAGCTCCAGGGCGGAAAGCGGCATAAAAATCCTGTATCCGATGCCTCCGGCCTCCACCACAGCCGCCCCGTCCATTTTCTCTGCCAGTATTCCTCTTATATATGAAATCACGTCACAATCCCTCTCATCCCTGTTCTCTGCATCACTGCACTTTTTCCGGCAGCTCTTCAGGCAGCCGAAAGCGGCCGCCGGCTATCCCATCTGCGCAGGAGGCCCCATTTTCTTTTAGTATCATATCATACGGCTTCTGTCAATGCAAGATTTACCCGAACAAATATTCTGGTGCTTGTAAACCCTCTCTCTTCTATATATAATAGAGGACAAGACAGAACACAGAAATTCCCCCGGCATCGGCCAGCGGTCCGTGCCGGGCCCCACCGCCGCGCACAGGCGGCCTGCTGGCAGAAATAAGCAGGAAACCCTGGCTGCAGGCATACAGAAGGAGAAACTACCCATGATTACCATAGAGAAACGTATGGAATTTCCAGACACCTACCCCCTGTCCCGCATCGGATCGCTCTCTGAGCTTCTGTTTTTTGACATTGAAACCACCGGCTTTTCCGGGGAGCACTCAAGTCTTTATCTGATCGGCTGTGTCTTTTACCGGGAGCATTCCTGGAACCTGATCCAGTGGTTTGCCGACCAGGCCGATGCTGAGGAAGAGATGCTGAACGCCTTTTTCCATTTCCTGAGTCATTTTAGAATCCTGATCCATTTTAACGGCGACGGCTTTGACATTCCCTATCTTCTGAAGCGCTGCGCTGTTTATGGTCTGGATTATGACTTTACCGGCGTGAAAAGCGTGGATCTTTACAGGAAGATAAAGCCATTTAGGAAAATTCTGGGATTAGAAAACCTGAAGCAGAAAACCATTGAGCGGTTTCTGGGAATTGAAAGACAGGATCCGTTTTCCGGCGGCCAGCTGATTGAGGTCTATCACGACTATCTGGCCACAGGGGATGAAACCCTCCGCGGCCTTCTGCTTCTCCACAACGAGGATGATCTGAAGGGGATGCCGTCCATTCTTCCGGTTCTTGCCTACTCCGACTTTTTAGATTTTCCCTTCTGTCCCGGCGGCTGGAAGCTGAAAAGAACGGCAGACGCCTTCGGACAGGAAGAGCAGACACTTTTCCTCCTCTACAGAAGCGAGGTCTCCCTGCCGGTTCCTATGGAAGCCGAGAGCGGCCCCTTTTCCCTGGATGCCTCAG
>JAHZAR010000016.1:0-5686 GCA_019423835.1 Clostridiales bacterium
GAGAAGGTAGTAGCACATGACGGCCCCGCAGAGAAACTCTCCCGGCGGCCCAAAAAGAAAACGGGCCGCCTGCAGAAGAGCCAGACTCATCCCCCCTGTCACCAGGACAACCCCTCCCGCAAGAATACTTCCGCCCATGAGCTCGCCTCTCTTTCCCGCCGGAAAGAGTCTCCTGAGCCATCGCTCCATCCACCCGATCAGGCCCCCCAGCGCCCTGACCGGGTGGGGCATCGAATGGGGATCTCCGAAAAGGAAATCCAGCAAAAAACCAGCCACAGCAGCCGCAGCATAACTTGTCATTTCTTTTGTCCTCCCGTCTGTTATCTTTCCGGCTGGTATGTTTCCTCTCTTATTTCAGCCGCATCTCCAGCCCGCAGAGAATCCGGTAAACCTCCCTGGCCTGGGCCGCCGCTCTCTGGCAGAAACGCCCCTCCCGCTCTCTGTAATCCCTCTCAAACGGATCCAGAGGCACGATCCCGCAGCCAATTTCATCAGCTGTCAGAACCCTCTCCCTTCTCTCCTCCTTCTCCAGCTTTTCCATCTGTACAAGGAGGGCGCCGCCGAAATCCTCCGGATTTTCAGTTTTTCTCATGAGATACTCAAACAGCTTCTCCACATGCAGGATCACATCGGCAGAAAGGAGGGCCTCATAAAGCTCCTCCATGCCGCCGGAGGCTCTCTCCTCTGCCGTCCTTCCATCCAGCACAGAACTGCTCTCCATCCCGTTTACCCGGTTAAAATGTCTGAGGGCCGCCCTGCTTTTTCCCTGATGGCTTCCGCCGACAATCAAAATCACTGTTCTTCCTCCTCTCCTTTCGTTCCGGCTATCCTACGCAGGATAAAGCCATCCGCACAAAACGCATACGGCCAGCAGAAGAAGCTCGCAGACCTGCAGAAAATATCCTGCCAGATCCCCGGTAATTCCGCCGAATTCCCTGCAGGCCATCCTGTGATACCAGGCGAACACGGCCCCCGCTGTCAGAATGCACAGCCCGCCCGGCAGGATGCTTCCAAAGAGCGCCCTTCCCATGGCGAGAAAATAGGCGGCCCCTGCCGCCAGGTAAAGTGCCATCACCAGCCTGACCGTCCGTTTCAGTGCCGCCTGTGAAAAGGAGGCCGCCAGTCCGTCCTTCTTGGCCATGGGAAAGGACACAACCGACATTCCGCTCAGCGCCCGCTCCGTCAGAAATGCACCGGAAAATAAGAGGACGCTTCTCTGATCCAGCTCCGAAAACAGGGCTGCGTAAAAGAGCAGGTAGACACTGCAGCCGATAACGGCGAAGGCTCCTGCCCTGGGATCCTTTAAAATTTCCAGCTTTTTCTCCTTCGGCAGAAAGGATCTTCTGGCATCCGTCGTATCCAGAAACCCATCCATGTGGATTCCCCCTGTCACAAAAAGCGGCAGGGCCGTACCGGCCAGGGCTGTCCACAGGTTTCCTGCTCCCAGCTCCTTTGACAGATAAAAAAATGTACTGGCCAAACCTCCGATCAGAACGCCGATCAGCGGAAAAAAGCACATGGTATACCGCATCCGCTCCTTGGTCCACTGAATCTGGGGCATGGGAACCCGCGAATACATAGACCAGGCAATTATAAAGCTGCCTGACAGGTCTTTAAACCCTCCTGCCGGCCTCCTGTCGCTCTCTTTTTTCATTCCGGCACACCTCCCTTTTGCCCTGCCTTCTGTCCTTCGCTCTGTCTTTCACGCTGTCCTTTGCTCCGTCTTTCGCCCTGTCCTTCACTGCCGCCATTTTCCTGCTTCCACAGAATGGGGAGTCCGTACACCACCTCCGTCACTGTCTGCGCCCGCCCGGCCAGAAAACAGTTCACCTCTCCCAGAAGGCGCCTGTACCGCTCCGTCTCCTCTCCGTAAAAACGCCCGTCCGAGCAGACTTCATTTGTCACCACAATGAGGTTCCGGGAAAGAGCCAGCAGATGCTCGATCCCCCTTGTGATTCTCACAAAAGCTCCCTCCTCCTGCCTGTAAAACTCGTTGCAGACCAGGTTGGACATGCACTCTAAGAGAATCGTCGCCTTTCCCTTCTCCCATCCGTCAGGAAGCTCAAACTGTTCCAGATCCGAGAATACCTCCTCTGTTCTGAACTGCTTCCCCTCCCGCATCCGGCGGTGGCGTCTGACTCTCGCTCTTCCCTCCTCATCCCAGACCATCATGGTGGCCAGGTACAGCTTTCTCCCCGGCTCCGCCTGAAGGGCCAGCCCTTCCGCATACTCTGACTTTCCGCTTCCGCTTCCTCCCGTTACAACTGCAAGCACAGCCCTCTCTCCTCTCTCAGCATCCCAAATCTCTCAGATTTTCTCTTCCAGGTACAAGCCTTCTCTTTCCTGCCGGCCATCCCTCTGCCCGGGGCTTTTAAGTCTCAGGAATTCCTCCTAGGAGAGGGGACGGTACTCCTCAATTTCAATCTCATGGAAGGTACTCATTTCCCTGTAAATACGAAGAGCCATATCGAGAAGGGGCATCACGGCTACCGCTCCCGTCCCTTCTCCCAGGCACATACCGGCAGCGATAGCCGGCCGGCAGCCAAGCTCCTCTAAAATCAGCTCACCGGCCGGCTCTGAGGAGACATGGGAGGCCAGCATATAGCCGGAAGATAAGCCGCAGATCCTCTGGGCCATCAGCGCGGCCGTACCGGAAATAAATCCGTCAATCAGCACCGGCACACGGCACAGGGCGCCGCCCAGGAAAACGCCGGCAAGCCCTGCCAGATCAAGGCCGCCTACCTTTGAAAGAATATCGATCCCATCCTTTGGGTCAGGATGGCGGAGCATGATTCCTCTTCGTATTACGGATATCTTTTTCAGAAGGCCGTTGCTGTCAAGTCCCGCTCCCCTCCCTGTTACCAGGAACGGATCCACTTCCAGGGCAGCAGCCACTGCCGCGCTGCTGGTAGTCGTATTCCCGATTCCCATCTCTCCGGTAGCAATCAGCCCGTAGCCCTGTTTTTTCAGCTCCGCTGTAAGCTCGATTCCTGTTCTGAGGGCCAGGAGTACCTCACGCCTGGTCAGAGCCGGTTCCTTCAGGAAATTCCTGGTCCCTCTCCTGATTTTTCTGTCAAGGAGGGGGTAACATTCTCCCAGAGGGCCCAAATCCATCTCCACGCCGATATCCACCGGAAACACATCTGCCCCTGCCTGCTGTGCCATCAGACAGGCGCAGCTCTCGCCTCTGGTAAAGTTGGCCGTCACCACGGCCGTCACCTCTTTTCCGGTCTGGCTGATCCCTTCCTCCACAATCCCGTTGTCTGCGCACATAATGATTAACGCCCTTTTCCCAAAGTCCACCTGCGGCGTCCCCGTAATCTCTGCTATGCGGACAATGTCATCCTCCAGGACTCCCAGGCTTCTCAGAGGCTTTGCCACGCTGTCAAAACGTTTTCTGGCCTTAAACCCTGCCTCCCTGTCCGGCTCACCGATCTTTCCAAGCCGGCTCAGAAGCCAATCCGTCAGTTCCCTCTCTTCCAGCCTCTCCTGTTCCTCTGTCACCGCAAAAACCTCCTCTCTGCTGCCTGAATCAGCCGCTTTTTCAGCCACGCTTCATTGGACGGGTAATACAGATGGGGAAATCCGCACAGCAGCGTATCCGTCTGTACCATGCAGCGCCAGCTCCTGTCGGAGAGGGGCTTTCTGGCAATCCAGTCGCCGCCCTCCAGCTGTGTTTCCCAGTAATGGAATTCATGTCCCTTTATCTTCTCTCCATCCGGCCCCTCCAGTTCGATATATCCGAACCGCGAAAGCCGTTTCGTCCGGTACGCCCCGGCATCCACAAGTCCTGCCAGCTCGTACTGGTTTCCGTCTGCCCCCTCCAGCAGACGGTGAAGGTAAAGAAATCCCCCGCACTCTGCGAGAATCTGTTTTCCATTCCTGTGGGCCTGCCTGACGGAGTTTAACATCTGTCTGTTTTCCGAGAGCTCCTTTGCAAAATTTTCCGGATATCCGCCCCCAAACAGATAACCGTCTGCCTCGGGAAGCTCCCGATCCGAAAGCGGGCTGAAAAACACAAGCTCTGCCCCCAGTTCTTCCATGAGTCTTAAATTTTCCTGGTAGTAAAAGCAGAATGCCTGATCTCTTGCCACTCCGATCCGGACCCTGCAGACACCCCTGGAAACGGACAGTATCCCGGAAGAGCTCCCGCTTTCCTTCTCCTCCTGAATCTCCGGTTTTCTGCCAATTGTCTGCCAGTCCGTCGGCTCGGCTGGCTTTCTGTCTCTTCTCCCCCTCCGGGCCAGGGCAATCAGCCCCTCCATATCGAGGCTCTCCTCCATCTGCTCCGCTAACCTCCCGATCCGCTCCCTGAGCCCCTCAATTTCTCCCGGAAGCATCAGTCCCAGATGGCGGCTTTCAATCACGCAGTCTTTCATTTCGGGAAGATACCCGTAAACAGGAACGCCTGCCTTCTCAAGCACCGGCCTCAGCCTGCCGTAAAGCATGGGGGAGAGCCTGTTTAAAATCACTCCCTCGATCCCGCTGTCCTCCGCAAATGAGACAAAGCCCCTGATAAGGGCTGCCAGAGAAACACTTGCTCCCCGGCAGTCTACCACCAGAACAGTGGGAGTGCCGGTGATGGCGGAGATGTCCCAGGCGCTGCCCTCTGACGAGACCGCGCCGATTCCGTCATAGTAGCCCATCACTCCCTCTATTACGGCAAAATCTGCCCCTGTCTCCCTCATCCTTCCGTCAAACATCTGCCTGACCCCTTCTCTGCCGAGAAAAAAGCGGTCCAGGTTCCCGCCGGGGATTCCCAGCACATACTGGTGGAACATGGGGTCAATATAGTCGGGGCCGCATTTAAAGGCCGCAGGATGAATCCCCCGCCGTTTCAGGGCTTCCAGAAAACCGCAGGTGATCAGAGTTTTTCCGCTTCCGCTTTTAGGCGCGGCAAAGAGAATTCTTCTCATGCTTCCTTCTCCTCCCCTCCAAAGCTGACCACATAAACAGGGTTCTGTCCCTGCATCAGGTGATAGCCTCCCGCCTTTCTGGCTCTGGAAACCTGTACGGATACGATCTCCGCATCCAGGGAGAGCTCTTCCAGCATGGAAATGACAGAGGCCAGAGTCTCCAGCGCGATGACATTAATCACTACCCGCATGCAGGGGTTCAGCGACAGCAGCTCCTTTACAATCTCCTTCATATTCCCGGAGCTTCCCCCGATGAAGGCGTGAGTCACTTTTCCCTCCTGTCCTGTCTCCAGCTCTCTGCGGACAGCCGGATCTCTTAGGAGGGTGAGGGCCTCTCCCTCTCTCAGCGCAATCTTCCGGGTTCCTGCCTTCCTCCTGTTTTCCTCAAACAGCCTGGCAGCCTCCGCTTTTTTTTCAAAGGCAAAAACAAACTTTACGCCCCAGACAAGGGCGGCCTCCACAGAAACAGACCCTGTCCCTGCCCCGATGTCCAAAAGAACGGAATGGGAGTCCATCTCCAGCTTCGAGAGGGAAACGGCTCTTACCTCGCTTTTCGTCATCGGAACCTCTCCTCTGATAAACCATTCATCTCTCATCTCATTCCTCCCTTTTCTCTCTTCTGCTTATGCGGCTGCCTGGAGCCTCTCACCATTCCCCTGCCGTATCTACTGCCAGAACCGCCAGGGTATCGGTGGAAACAAGGGTAAACTCCTCCACCGTCCCCTTCCGTATCCTCTCTTCCGGATAGGAGAGCCGTTCTCCGATAACAG
>JAHZAR010000016.1:5696-10348 GCA_019423835.1 Clostridiales bacterium
AAGCTGCCTGCACAGCTTTCCCGCCGTCTCGCTTCCGGACAGAAGAAGGAACATCCACCGGCCCTCTGCCAGTCCTTCGCCAGAGCTTCTGTCCTGCCTCAGCCGGGTAACCGCCTTTTCCAGATCAAGCTTTCTTCCGTGTGCAGTAAAAAACAGAGCATTCTCCCATGAAATGCCCAGCCTGGAGGCCAGATAGACTGCTGAGGATACTCCTGGCTCTGTCTCAAATGGAATCTTTCTCTCTGAGAGAGCCCGCGCCAGCTTTTTCGTACCGCTGTAAAAGCCAGTATCTCCTGAAAAGAGAACCGTCACTGTCCCTCCGTCCTCATAATTCTCTAAAAATCGGATCACATCCTCCGGCAGGTAAATCGGCTCCATCCTGGGCCTCACTCTTTCTCGCGCCTTTCCTGCCGTTATCAGGCTTTGCTCAGAAGAATTGTCTCCCAGTCTCTCCCATACCTTCTCTGCAGTCTCCAGCATTCTGGGAGCTCCCAGCAAGACGCGGCTTTCCAGAATATTTCTGACACAGCTGACAGTCATCTGCTCCAGTCCCCCGGGCCCGATTCCTACAAGAGCTGTCCGCAGGGGCTGCCGGTTCTCTCTTTCTTCGCTTTCCTGTCCCGGATCGTTTTTTCTGCCTGAATACCAGTGGAGAATTTCCTTCCTGACCGCTTCGATTCCCATGCCGTCCGGCTCGTGTTTTCTTCTGATCACCACGGCAGAGGCTCCAGCCCTCCCTGCCGCCGTCAGCTTCTCCTCAAAGCCTCCGTTTTTTCCAGTCTCCTTTGTCACCATCCACCTGGCATTTGTCTGCCTCAGCATGGCCTCGTTCAGCTCCTCTGAGAAGGGGCCCTGCATGCAGATCAGGTGTTTTCCGGAGATACCGAGAAGGCTGCACTGCTTTACTGACTCTGCCGAGGGAAGAACTCTGGCAAATACGCGGCTTTCATAGCCGGAAAGCTTCCTGAAGGCGGAAATCTCCTTGCTCCCTGTAGTCACAAAGATATTCCCCTCTGTCCCCTGCAGGAAACGGACGGCCTCCTCCACATCCGAAACGTAAATCACAGAACCCCCGCTGTCTGCTGGCTGCTCTTTTCTCTTTGCCGGCCGCTCTCTTCCGTCTGCCGGTTTCTGGCGGACGGCCTCCTCCTCTTTTCCCCTCAGGCAGCGAAGGAGAAGAACATGTTCCTCCTGGCAGGCCTTTTTGATATGCTCTGTCGCCAGGAGCGCATAGGGATGGGTCGCATCCACCACCAGCTCAATTTTCTTTTCGCGGATAAAGACTGCCATCTCCTCCTGATCCATGGGCCGGTTCATGATGTGCAGGCAGGAAGTCTGTGGAAGCAGCTTGCTTCCATAGTCTGACACTACACTGATGAAGGCGGGGATTCTGTGTTCCGCACAGAATTCTGCCAGAAGTCTGCCCTCCGTGGTTCCTCCAAAAATCAGCAGCCTACACATTTCGGTATCCTCTCGGCGTCACCATGCGCCCCAGAATCTCTCTGGTTGCCTCATTTCCCACAAACACAGTGGTAAACATGTCCGCGCCGGCGTCCATCAGCTGTGACAGCGCCATCAGCTCCATCGCTTCTCCCTCCCGGCCGATATTTCTCACAAGACCGCAGACAGTTTCCGGCCTTTTATACTCCATCAGTATCCGGCAGGCCCATTTCAGATAGCCCGCCCGCTTTTTGCTGGAGGGGTTATAGATGCAGATGGAAAAATCGCCCTGGGCCGCAGCGCGCAGCCGCTTTTCAATCACCTCCGCGGGGGTCAGAAGATCACTCAGGCTGATTACGGCAAAATCGTGGCCGAGAGGGGCCCCCAGGAGGGCTGCACCGCTCAGGGCCGCTGTCACTCCCGGCACAATCTCTGCCTCCACCCCGGGAAATTCCGGCAGAAGCTCCAGTATCAGCCCTGCCATCCCATAGACGCCGGCATCCCCGCTGCAGATCATGGCAGTTTTCTTTCCCCCGGCGGCCTCCCTGAGAGCCATCCGGCAGCGGGCCGTTTCCTGCCTCATGGGGGTTGTGAGAAATTCCTTCTCTGGGAATACCTCCCGAATCAAATCCACATATACCGTATAGCCCGCGATGACCTGACACGACTCCAGTGTTTTTTTTGCCCGGATTGTCATATCCTCCAGGGCTCCCGGGCCGATTCCGACCACGTAAATTTTCTTATCCATTCTGTTATCCTTCCATTCTGTACCTATCCAAAATCCTGCCGGTTTCAGCTTCCCTGCCCCCATTCCATCCGAATGATCCGCTTTCTGAGCGCGAGAGCCGCAGTCACTCCTCCCTCCGCCTGCTTTTCCACAGCCAGAAAAGCCTCCTCAGAGCCAGCAGCCAGAACTGCCGCCCGCTCACAGACATTTCCGACTCCTGTGGTACGTCTGACAAAGTCCGACTCCCTAAAGCTGCCGGACACCTTGCCTAACTCCTCAGCAGAGAAAAAGCAGATCTCCTTTCCGTGCTCCGACGCAAAAGCAAGAAGACCCTGCTCCTCTTTTTTCAAATCAATGCTGGCAATCCGGAACACGCTCTCCATCCCCAGCCCGGCCATTTCAAGAACCCGTCTCGCCAGAGCCTCTATCTCCTCTTTTCCGGCGCCCTTCCTGCACCCGATGCCGAGAACTGCATCCTGTCCCGTAAGCCGCAGGAAACGGCAGTCTCCTTCTGTATGCTCCGGTACCTTCTGGGAAAAAGAAGAATCCATCCTTCTCCCCGCTTCCCCCACCCAGAGATTGAGCCGGTGAAGGGTCCCCGGATGAAGTTCAGGGCAGCAGATCCCTTCTGTGGGGAATTCACAGAAAAATCCCAGTCTCTCTCCTGCGAGAATGGCGGCAGCAGCCTCCCTGGCCAGCCCCATCTCCTCAATGCGCAGATCATTTTTCCGGGCAAACATGTCAGGCGCAAACAGGCCGTTCCTGTCCGTGGCCGTCGTGATGACCGGCACAGCCCCGAGAAGAACGGCGGCCCGCTCTGCCAGCTCGTTGGCTCCGCCCAGATGGCCGGACAGGAGGGAAATGGAAAATTTACCTGTCTCATCGATGACAACCACCGCCGGATCTTCTGTCTTTCCTTTCAGAAAAGGAGCACAGGCGCGGACGGCAATCCCGGCGGCTCCTATGAAAAAGATTCCATCTGCCTTTTGAAACTGTCTTTTCGTCCAGCTGCTCAGGGACTCTGTGAGAACAGACAGACCTTCCGGCAGTTCCTCCTGCCTGCACTTTTCAGACATGTTCTGAAAGGCGGCAGACAGGACTGCCCCTTCGGCTTCCTCTCCCTCCGCCCTCAGCCTTCCGAAAAGTTCGGACAGGAGTCTGGCTCCCTTCCCTGTAAAGGCGATTCCTGCCACCTTCATCTGTCTCTCTCTCCCTGCCCGGGCAGAGAGGCCCCGCTTTCTTCGGTTCCCTTGCGAAACTCGGTGGTAAATCCCGGATCATAGAGCTTTGAGCGCTCAAAGTTTCTGTGAGCCACCGCCTCTCCCACGAGAATCAGGGCTGTCTTTGTTATCTTCTCTTTTCTGGCTGTCTCCCAGAGGGTCCCCACGGTGCAGGTTACCGCCTTCTCATCGGGCCATGTGGCCTTGTACACAATAGCGGCAGGGGTATCCTGTCCGCAGCCTCCTTTGATAAGCTCTGCGGAGAGCTCCTTTAATAGCCCTGTGCTCAGAAAAATAACCATAGTAGACTGATGGGCTGCAAATGACGCGATCTTCTCCCGTTCAGGGACAGGCGTCCTGCCCTCCATTCTCGTGATCACAACGCTCTGAGAGATACCCGGGAGCGTATATTCCAGATTCAGGGCAGCGGCCGCTCCGCAGAAGGAGCTGACTCCCGGGCACACCTTATAGGAAATCCCCTCCCTGTCCATCCAGTCCATCTGCTCCCTTACAGCGCCATAAAGGCAGGGATCGCCTGTGTGCAGGCGGACGGTCATTTTCCCTTCCTCCTCTGCCTGCATCACCGCCTCCATGACCTCCTCAAGGGTCATTTCTGCGCTGTTCAAAATCCTGCAGTCTTTTCTTCCGTATTTCAGAAGCTCCGGGTTCACCAGGGAACCGGCATAGATGATCACATCTGCCTGCTCCAGAAGTCTTGCTCCCCTTACTGTAATCAGGTCCACAGCACCGGAACCTGCTCCGACAAAGTATACCATTCTGCTCTCCTTCCAGCGTTTTGCTCCGGCTTTCTCACCGCCGCTTTTATTTCTTTCCTCCCTCTGGTCTGTCTGCAGCAAGGATCAGGGAGTAGTAGCCTGCCTGCTCCGGAATCTCCTCCAGCGAGCAGAACACTCTCTCTCCGGCCATTCCGCAGTTTTCCACCATTCTGGCCTCCAGACCATGTTTCACGAGAAGCTCCTTTACGCTTCCTATCTGGCGCCCTGCCTTCATCAGTACCTTCACTCCCGGAAGGGCCAGCGCCTCCTCGATCTGATAGGAAGCCGGGATCACATGAAGCTCTTCGGCTCCATTGACCAGGGGTTCCCCAAGTCTTGCCGCCGCTGCACAGAAGGAGGGAACTCCATTGATAATCTCCGCCTCAAAGCCCATCTTTCTGATTCTCTCGTGGACATAGAGATAGGTGGAATAAATCGTCGCATCGCCGAGGGTGAGAAACGCCACCTGGTCTCCCGCCTCCAGCTGCT
>JAHZAR010000016.1:10358-18820 GCA_019423835.1 Clostridiales bacterium
GGCCATCTGGTATGCTGTGCACTTTTCCTTCTCCCTGTGAGGAATCGCAATCACCTGGCATTCCCTGAGTATCCGCACAGCTTTCAGAGTCATAAGCTCCGGATCCCCCGGCCCCACTCCCACGCCGTATAAACGTCCCTGTTTCATCTGTATCCTGTCCTTCCTGTCTTATTCTCAAATCTGCATTCTTCTGCCGAATTTATATAATGCCTCATCGGCTTACCGGTTCCCGGCATCCGGAACGCCGGAATTTTTTTTCAGCCTTTCTGCCATATCCTGTGCGCCATCTGTCATGCCCAGAATTCCCGAGGCCCCGGAAAACACAATCACCTCTGTCCTGAGTCCACATCTTACCTCTAAAACCTTCCGGATCCGCCCTGTAACAATCTTCATCACCGGAGCAAGGACCCCTCTGGCCTTGAGAAGCTCTGCTGCCTCATCAGTCGTATTCATGGAAAGCACCGTCTCTGCCAGGGCTTTATACTCCGTTTTTCCTTCCTGCTCAAAGCTATCAAATTCTTCTCTTTTTCCCTGTACCTGCCGCGCGGCCTCCTCCACGCAGTCTGCCAGAATTTCCATTCTCCTGTCGCCGTACTTTGAGTGGGTATTCATCACTCCCCCTGCTACCTTCACCAGCTTTCCCAGATGTCCGGCAAACAGCACTTCCCTGATTCCTGCCTCCCTCAGCATCTGAAAGGTCTCCCCGACAAAATTGCTGCATTTGACGAAGGATTCCATGGAAAGGCCCAGGCTCTCCAGAAGAAACGCTGCCCCATAGTTTCCGGGGGCCACGGCCAGGATCCTTCTGCCCTCTGCCGCATGTACCTGTATATCCAGGCGGATCGTTTCCAGCAGCGCTTCCTCGCTCATGGGATTGACAATCCCCGTAGTTCCCAGCACGGAAATTCCCCCCACAATGCCCAGGTGGGGATTAAAGGTCTTTTCCGCCAGCTTTTCTCCATCAGGGATGGAGATCTCCACACAGATGGGACGCTTCTCCCCGTATTCCCTGACAGCTTCTCGCACAGCGTCGGCAATCATTCTGCGGGGTACCGGATTTATAGCCGGATACCCCGGCGGGCATTTCAGTCCCCTCTTTGTCACCCTTCCGATTCCTCTTCCGCCGCCTATGTATACGCTCAATGGTTCCCTGCAGTCAACGTATGTCCCAGGGAGTTCTTCGGACTCTCTCTCCCCCTCCTCTCCCGGGACATTCTCCTTTCTCTCTTCAGAAACGGCTTTCCGTCCAGCCAGTGAAACGGCTGCATACACCAGAGCTCCATCGGTCACATCGGGATCATCCCCGGCATCCTTTCTCACCGCACAGGTTTCCCTCCTGTCTCCCGGCTCTTTCCCGGGCCACCATACCTCAAACACAGCCTCGAGTCCTCCTGGAGTCATCAGAGAAACCGACTTTTCCCTCACTCCGCCTAAAAGTGCCCGGGCTGCTGCCTTCGCTGCAGCCGCGGCGCAGGTTCCCGTAGTGAATCCCTTTCTCAGCTCTTTTTTCTCCATGTTTATCCCCATGTTCTGTTTCAGTTCATTTTTTAGGCATCATTTCTCCGCCCTCTGCTTCTGACAACTTCCCTTCATTTCGTGACCCTTTGCTTCTGCCAGAAAGAGTTCTGCCAGACGGGCATGCCTTACATAGATTTCCCTGATTCCCCGGTACTCTCCAAGGCCTCTGTCGAGCAGGGAAACCTGAAAGCCCCTCTCCTTCAGGCGGCTTTTCCAGGTGTTCTTTTCCTCTCCTCCTCTGTCGCGGAGTATATGCCGGCCGGAAGAAAGCATAAATGGAACCAGACAGATATGAGATCCACGGGAAGTCCCCGCCCGCCGGATGATCGTTTCAAAATCCCGTTCTGCCTCCTCAAGAGTCGCAAAATGCATGGCTCCTCCGCTCAGCTCGCAGGCCAGGGCTTCCATCGTGTCAGAGAAAGTTTCCTTTTCTTTCTCTGTCCTGGCGTCTCCATTTTCTTTCCTGGTCCTGCTGTCCTCTCTCTCCCCACTGGCAGGGGCAGCTGTTCCATGCCCTGCCAGAAGATAAATTCCCTCATTATGTAGTGCAGGCAGTTCTGCCCACACAGCACGGACTGCCTGTATTCTGTCCTCTTTTGTATCCAGCAGAGGATTTCCCAGGCATACTTTTTTGCAGACAGACGGATGTGCCAGCAGCCATGCAGACAGCGTGCTTCTCAGCCGGCTGTACTCCTCACCTGCCGTCAGAAAGGTGGGCTGTACAATCAGCTCGCCTGCCCCCCTCCCTGCCATCTCATCCAGGGCTTCCCTCACGGTGCAGACAGAATCCTTCCCCGTCCTTTTCAGCGCTTTCACAATTTTCCGGCTGGTAAAGGCCCGAAAAATCTGATGCTCCGGGAAGGCCTCTGCCAGTTCCCGCTCAACGGCCCCTATCGTCTTTTCCCTCGTCTCATCCACAGTCGTTCCGAAACTGACTGCAAGAACCGCTCTCATCCTTTTCCTCCATCGGAACTGTTTTTGCCTCCCGCGCAGCTTTCCCGTTTTTTGCCGTCTCATGCGGCCGTATGTCCTGTTTTTACATTCTTCACCGTTAAATGCCTTATCATTATATTCGATCAGATGTTTTCTTTCAATAGTTCCTTTTTCATTTCCCGCTTGCGTTTTGTAATCAGCCCTCCAATCCGGCCGCTTTCTTTTGAGGTCAGACATTTCCAGCCCCCGCTGATCACCTTATCCCCAAGCCCCAGTTCTTCAGCAATTTCAAATTTCAGCTTTTCCTCCGGGCTCAGATTTGCCGGATCAAATATTTCGTTTTTTTTGTCCTTCTTTTTCTGTGTCATAGGTCATGCCTCCTTCTGTTCTTCAAGATTCAATAGGAGTATGCCCCCTCCCGGGGCACCTATACACCAGAGACTGATTTTTGCCCATCCGCTTTATTCTGCAAGGCTTCTGCCTGTTCACAGCAAAAAGGCCGCCCTGCCGGCGCTCTCACTGCGCACAGCAGAAACGGCCCCCTATACGGCTGCCTCTCGCCTCTCTCAATTTTCCTGTGGGATAATCAGACATGCCACAAGATAGACTATCAGCCCGATTCCGGTCATACACCAGATTGCCCACAGCAGCCGGATAATCGTCGGATCGATCCCTGTAAATTCACCAAGGCCGCCGCACACACCACACAACATCCTGTTTCTGTCTGAACGATATAATTTTCTTTCCATTTCTTCTCCCTGCCCTTTCCTTTGTCCTCAAAGACTTCAGACTGCCCCTTCAATGAACTGTCTTCCATCATATTTTTCACGTTTTTCTCTTTGATTGTCAATGGTTTGTCCGGTTCAGAAATACCATGCAGCCGCCTCCTCTGTGACCTCCTTCATGGTCAAAATCCCACCATTCATCCTCGTCATGGAAAAGTTCGTCCTCCACCGCATCTTCCACTCTGTCCAGAAAGTAATCGAGCGTTTTATGGGACAGTCTCATGCCCCCGGCCACTCCGGCAGCTGCCGCTGTCACCATCCCAATCACAATCAGGATTCCGCCAGCGAGCAGCAGATTTCTCATCCAGCGCTTCATCGGTCCGCCTCCCCTCTCTTACTGCCGTTCCCGTTTTCTTCCTTCCGCCGGCCTCTGAAACAGCTTCCAAGTTTCCTGAATACCCACGGCAGAAAAGTTCCGTAAAAAAGAATTGCAAGAACCAGGGCCACAAGGCCGCAGCCCATCATAATTAATCCGATTCCGAAAAACAGGAACCCTGCGGCAGGCTGTGCGGCAGTCCCAATCAGGGCTAAAACGGAAATCACAGCTCCGCCTATCAAAAGACTTCCCGTAATCACTCCCACAGTCAGGAGGAGACCGGCAAGCGTCACTATTACGGAAAAGAGGCCGCTGGCAAAGACACCCACACCGGCTATCCCGAGGCCAAAGAGAGCCAGGATGAAAGGCCACAGAAGGATCACTCCTGCAATACAGAGCGCTATCTGCCACCCTGCCATTCGCTCCTTCTTTCTGCTCTCTCTTGCATAGCTTCCTTTCACATACTTCTCCCGGTTCTGTCCGGCTCTGTCTCCCTTCTCATTCCCGGTGTCCTCCTTCATGGCCTTCCCTCTTTCAGAATACGCCTGATGACTAACCCGGGAAGCCGCTCTTTCGCCGCGGCTGTCTGACTCCTGCCCTCTGCTGTCGGCATCTTCCTTACCTTTCGAGCCGTCACTTTTCTCTGCCAGCTCATATCTCTTTTTCACAGGACCGGGCTCCATATATCCACTGTCGGTGAAAGCTCCGCCAGCCGCCGGCCCGTCTCCCAGACCGGAGCGGATGAGGTCTGCCAGCTCTTCCGGGCTCCCCAGTTCCTCAAGTACCTTTGCCGTGTTCTCACCTGCCTCGTCCAGATACCCCTGATAATAATCCAGAGCATCCAGCCGGTCATCCTCTGGAAGATCCGACAGCAATGCCTCCAGTCTCTCTAAAAATTCTTTTTTGTCCATACTCTATGCCTCCATCAGAATTTCTGAAATCCTCCCGGAATACACCGTCCACTCTCCTCTGTACAAATTCAGCTGCGCTCTTCCGGACTCTGTAATTCTGTAGTATCTCCTGTTTCTTCCATCAATCGCCATATCATACACTTCCAGACATCCCTCTTTCTGGAGCCTGCGCAGGACCGGGTAAAGAGTGGACTCTGATATGTCAATCGCTCTCCTGACATCCTGCGTAATTTTATAGCCATAGGTTCCTCCCGGTTCTCTGGACACAACCGCCAGCACTACCGCATCGAGAAGAGCCGCACCTGTATTAAATACCATTCATGATCACCATCCCTTCCGCTTTTGCCCGGAATCCTTCCATAATCTGAAACGGCCCGGAATCAGGAAATACTTCATTTTCTTTTTTATCTGGCATCTCTTCAGGCCGTTCATATGACAGAATACCACATATTATACGTTGTATAATATATATTATATATACTATAATATTATATGTCAATCAAAGATGAACATTCAGAATGAACCTTTTTCAGCCCTGTAAAATATCATAAGGCGATTCAGCCCCACATCAGCTTCCTCACAGCAGGGTCTTTCCCGCAGATTAAAAAAATATCCGGCGCTGCGGCTCCAAGACCACAGCGCCGGATGTATTTCTGTCTGCACAGTCTGCTTCCCTGTTATTCTTCTCTGCTCTGCGCCTGGTTCTGTCCTTACTTCAGACTAATCAGGCCGACGTTCATTTCCGCTTCCTCGGCAGGGCCTGACGGCTCGTCAAATGCGAGCTGTCCCTTCAAAAAAACTGTAATTTTAGAAGCCTTCTCAGTCTGCCCATCCTGGGACGGCTCTGACCAGACGAGGAAGTTCGTTCCTTCCGTGAGACTGCTTACATAGACCATATTCCTGGTCAGATACGGAACCATGATGCAGTCAGCAGGCACCTGGTATGTGACGCCTGAAACCGTCTCTACCACTGCACTCCCATCCTCATTCATAGCCAGGTTCCTGACCTCCTCCAGGGACGGAACACGGCAGCCGGCCGGTATCTTTGTCAGAATCACATATGCGGACATCTGAGGCGGATAGCTCAGAGCCATGGCGGGGCTCACATACACGCAGGCCATCTCTCCGTCCTGAATATCCGCAGCTGCCACAGGAAGACCATCCGCTGCATTCAGAATCAGAGTTTCATCAGAGAGATTGAGAATCATATCCTGCTTCTCTGCGGATCCTGCAGGCTGCCCGTTCAAAAGGAACTTTCCGCTTCCTGTTTCCCCTGTTTTCTGCAGTGTCCCATAGTACTGAATAGTCTTTGGCATCTGCTGTCTCTGCTCTGCCGATGAACTCTCCGCCGCAAATGTGCTCACAGAACCGGCCGCTGCCAGTGCCGCCGCACAAAACAGTGCAAAAATTTTTTTCTTCATAATATCCCTCTCCTTTTTCTGTTAATTACTGCCTCCAGCTCTCATTTTATCTTATCCGCTTTTCCCGGCTCTTTTTATGCTGCCTTTTCCGTTCAAACGCCGGGACTCCCATGCTCCTGTCTTTTGCGGTCATTATATCATATCCTCCGGATACGCTATCTCTCCGAGGAATGCACACTCGCCGCATTGGTATTTTGGCTCCCTCCGGGCGCCAGCGGCATGCGCAGGTATAATGTCCGCTCTGCGGTCATTATACTATACTTATTTTAAAGCCGCTTTTCTTTTTATTTACAAATTTCTAAAATTTGCTTCCCCTCTCCATTTACCTCTTCTGATGACCGGACAAGTTCTTTCCCACAAAGCCAAAAAAGCTGTGCGAAACTCTCATTCCGCACAGCCCTCTCCTGCTTTATCTTATATTTAATTAGTTCTCCTCAGCTGCAACAGCCTCGATATCAACATCGGCAACATCCTCATTTGCCGGAGCTGCATTCTCAAGAGCCTTGATGCTTAAGCTGATCTTTCTGTCTGCCTCGTTAAAGTCAACAACCTTAGCGCGGATAACCTGACCTACGCTTAATACGTCGGATGGCTTCTCAACATGCTCTCTGGAGATCTGGGATACATGAAGCAGAGCGTCTACTCCTGGCTCTAACTCAACAAATGCACCGAAATCTGTCATGCGGGCAACCTTTCCCTCTACCACACTGCCTACTGCATATTTCTCAGCAGCGTTAGCCCACGGATTGGTCTCCGGGAATTTGAGGCTCAGGGCAATCTTCTCACCGTTGATATCCTTAATCAGAGCCTTCACTGTCTCGCCTACCTTGAATACCTTCTTCGGGTTTTCAACACGTCCCCAGGACATCTCGGAAATGTGAAGGAGTCCGTCTGCGCCGCCCAGATCGATGAATGCACCAAAGTCTGTCACATTCTTAACAACACCTTCTACTGTCTGGCCAACTTCGATTCTCTCGAAGAGTTCTTTCTGCATCGCAGCCTTCTTCTCCATGAGAAGCTGTCTGCGGTCACCGATAATTCTGCTTCTTCTGCCGCTTGGATTGAACTCTGTGATCACGAACTCAATCTCCTGTCCGGCATACTTGGATAAGTCTTTATCATATGTGTCGGAAACCATGCTCGCCGGAATGAACACTCTGGTTCCCTCAACCTCAACAACAAGTCCCTTGTCAACGACCTGTGTTACCTTCTCCTTTAATACTTCCTTGTTCTCAAATGCCTCCTTTAAGCGCTTAACGCCCTTGTCAGCGGCCAGCTTCTTGTAGGATAAGGCAGCCATTCCCTCGCCGTCATTTACTTTGAGAACCTTCGCCTCCATCTCGTCGCCTACCTGAACCTTCTCTGTCAGTACAACGGATGGATCATTGGAGTACTCGTTTTTCGGGATAATGCCTTCAGACTTGCTTCCAGCGATGCTGAGAATGATCTCATCATCATTAACGCTGATAACCTGACCGGTAACTGTCTCTCCTGCACGTAATCGTTTAATTGATGATTCTTCAAACATCTGTTCAAAACTTAATTCTGACATTAGTATGAACCTCCTCGATAATATTATTTGGGGTTGAGGCCCCTGCTGTAATACCTACGCTGCGCACAGAACCTGCCTTTTCAGGTTTTAAATCACTCAGTGTCTGGATATAGTAAGTATTCTTACACTCCCGCCGGCAAATCTCAAACAGCTTCTGAGTGTTGGAACTGTTCTTTCCGCCAATGACGATCATGGCGTCAACCTCTGAAGCTATCTGTCTTGCTTCCACCTGTCTTTCCTGTGTTGCATTGCAAATCGTATTTAAAACAAGTATATCATAACGCGTTTTAGAAATTTTTTCAACTATATCTTTAAATTTATTGTAATTAAATGTCGTCTGAGCTACCACACACAGCCGTTCTCTGTCCCTGAGAGGGAGTTTCTCCAGCTCTTCGGCCGTCTTTATAACCAGAGTATCGTCATTTCCCCAGCCTTTTATTCCCTGAACCTCTGGATGAGACTCGTCGCCTACAATAATCACGCGCCGTCCGTCCTCTCCCTGTTCCTTCACGATCCTGTGGATCTTCTTCACAAAGGGGCAGGTAGCATCCACAACGGCAATCCCGTTCTGTTCAAGAATTTCGTAGATCTCCCTTCCGACACCGTGGGAGCGGATGATGACAACTCCCTCCCTGAGGGCGGAAAGCTCCTCCTTTGTGTCAATCACGCGGACGCCCTTTTCCTCCAGATCCCTCACAACCTCCTCGTTGTGAATGATTGGACCATAGGTGTAAATCGGGCCGTTTCCCTTCCCGATCTGCTCATAAACCTGTTCCACCGCCCGCTTCACGCCAAAACAAAAACCTGCCGTTTTGGCCACCCTCACCTCTATGGGGGCAGTCTGGCTTCCGGCGGCTGTCCCGCACTCATTCAGGCTGTTTTTTATCTCTTCCATCCGTTTCCTCTCTCTTCTCCCTTTTCCGGCTCTCCGGCAGTCCCTTATCAGCAGCCGCAGCAGCCTTTGGCGCCTGCATCCTCCGCAAGACTCAGAAGCTCGTCCAGGACCTCTTTAAGGGTCATGTCTGA
>JAHZAR010000016.1:18830-24196 GCA_019423835.1 Clostridiales bacterium
CCTGTCTCAGAGGGGAAACCTCCCTCGTCATATCCCGGCTGTCGCGGTCAATAATATCCTGTTCCACAGCGTCCAGGCTGCACTCTTCTCCCTTCTCCAAAAGCTCCCTGTACCGTCTCTCTGCCCTAACACGGCTGGAAGCCGTCAGGTAGATCTTGAGATCCGCATAGGGCAGCACACAGGTCCCTATGTCGCGCCCGTCCATGACCACATCCTTTCTGGCCGCCAGCTCCCGCTGAAGCTCCACCAGCTTTTCCCGCACAGGCTTATATCCGGAAATTGCCGAGGCCATATTTCCTACCTCCTCTGTGCGGATCAGTCCCGTGACATTCTCCCCGTTTAACAGGAGCTGCTGAAGCCCATCCCTGTATTCCAAAGAAACAGAAACCTGTCCGCAGGCTGCTGTCACGGCTGCCTCATCCTGCGGATCTATCCCCGCGCGGAGCACGGCAAGTGCCATGGCCCTGTACATGGCCCCTGTATCTACATAAATATATCCCATTTCTTTTGCAAGCGCCTTCGCCACGGTACTTTTTCCAGCCCCTGCCGGACCGTCAATCGCTATATTGATCGGCATTTTGATTCCTCCTGATTCCCGGCTTCCGGCCGTTCCTGCACTGCCGTCCTCCGGATATTTATAGAGCAGGCCTGTTCAGAACAGGCCTGCAGACCGCTTCTGCTGTCTCTCGTTCCGGGACTGAAATACCATCCCGCTGTACATTATATCTGAATTGGGCCGTCTGTGCAATTGCTAATTCACTCTCCGTTTCTATTTGTCCCCGAATCAGAGCTCCCGCAGTATCTCTTTTCTCTTTTCCTCGTATTCTTCCTCTGTAATCATTCCGGCTTTATAAAGCTCTCCGGCTGCCTTCAGTCTCAGTTCGATGCTGTCTTTCAGCTCTGATACCGAGGCCTCGCCATCAGCAGCCTGTCTGCCGTCCTTTGCTGCGCTGCTGCTCCTCTCTGAATTTTGTACTGTATCATCTATCACGATCTCATGAGATGCAGCTCCCTTATCTGTAAATGCATTCACCCCATTCATTACTGTGATGACACCTGCCATAGCCGTCCAGAATATACCAAACAGTCCTGCCGCCGGTATCACGATAAAAATTCCAATCAGGCAAAACATGAGCCCGGCGAAAAAACCAGCCGCTGACTGGGCCTTTCCAGGTCTTATTTTTATCTTTTTCATAGGAACCTCCCTTTCTTCTGTGCACACATTTCTGACTGCCATCGTCCCCCTTGCTGACTGCCCGCATACACCTGGCTGAAGAAGCTGGTTCTATATATTTCCGGCAAATATTTACCAGATTTCCGGCATTTGCTCCTGAAACATTCCATCTCCCTGCGTGATATTGTAGAGGTCACGGAACTCCTGCTGCGCTGAGAGCACAGCATTTACACGTATTTTTGAGGGCGCATGTACATCTAAAGCCATCAGCATGGCAGAATATTCCTCGCGTTCTTTGGAAGCCCAGACCGTTGCATAGGACTTATAGAGCTTTTTCAAATCGCAGCCCTCCGACTCTGCTATCTCCGTTATGCAGGAAACTCCGCCAAGATCCGCAATATTTTCCGTTACCGTCTGCTCGCCATTGACCGTTCTTCCATTCACCTCCATGCCGTCATAGTAGGAAATAACCTCCCCTGCCAGCGCCTGAAATTTTTCTTTATCCGCGGCTGTCCACCAGTCCCGCAGATTTCCATTTTCATCAAACAGCGCCCCGCTTGTATCAAAGGCATGGGTGATCTCATGACCGATGACAGTGCCAATTCCTCCCAGATTTTCCTCAATGGAAGCGTCCGGATCATAGATCGGATCCTGCAGGATACCTGCGAGTATATTTATGCTGTTATTCTGCGGATTATAGTATGCGTTCACAGTCTGAGGAGTATCAGGCCATAAGGCTCGGTCCACAGGTTCCTCCTTAGCCGCAAAACTGTAATCCGATGCAGCCTTTGCAGCCCTCATATAATTGTCTATATAAAGGCCTCCATCCTCAGGGGCTGCCAGAATCAGTTCGTACCTGTCCTGAGGCCAGCTGTCGGGATGGCCGACTCGCACATCAAGCTCTGCAAGCTTGTTCTTTGCCTCTGCTTTTGTGGCATCACTCATCCAGTCAAGTGCTTCGATGCGCCTGTCAAAGGTCTCGATAACCTGATCGATTATTCTGCTGACATCTTCTGTCGTCTCTTCAGAATACCAATTCTCACAGTACAGCCTTCCGCACTCAAATCCGAGCAGTCTCTGGATATCCACAATAAGCATCTCCTCAAAGGGGCTGCTCTCCTCCGTTCCTGCGGCTGCCATCTGATATTCTGCAACAGCATCGTAGCTGTCCATATCAATATATGAGCTGAGATCTTTGTGGACGCAGAGTTTCACGTATTTCTTCAGCAGCGAAAGATTCTCCTCCGTGAGAAGTGAGCCCATCAGCTTCACCTTCTCAAGCTCCGATACAATCACCCGGTCATCTCCCTTGACTCCATATATCTCCTCCACCATCTCCGAAGAAATATTTCCCGAAAAGAGTTCCTCGAGCTCTGATACTGTATAGACATTGTAGGTCTTTTCAGGCTCATAGAGCTCTGACTGTGAGAGGGCCTTTTGGGCAAGCGTTTTCATGAACGCGGCTATGGTTTTTGCAGTCTCTCCTGCTTCCTTCTCAGAGTATCCCTCGATCACACAGAATTTCTTCAGCAGTTCCTCAAAGGCAGCAGTCATCTTCTGGTTGGATTCATCATCAGAGAACCAGATCTCCTTATTAAGCCCATGATCTCCTGCATCGGCACTGAGGATTCTGGCAGAAGAATCTTCATAGTCCGTACCGACATACAACCCGAAAACGGAATACAGGCCATAATCTCTGTTAAACTGCATGCATGTGCCCATGAGCTCCTCAACGCTGTCCGCAGCGTCCACTTCATCGAAGAATGAGGAGACAATCTCCCCAAATCCGCCCCTGTCTCTTGCAGTCTTATCCATACCTGTCAGATACATTGCGCGGACATTGCTCTCATCACTGCCCTCTTCAGTCTCACTCTCCTCAGAGACATTTCTTATCATCTCTGTTATCCTCTCATCGACGCGATCCTGCAGAATGCTGAACCAGTTCTTCACACTTTCATCAGGCTCAATCTCCCAGCTGTCAATGAGTTCTCTGTTGATCGCCTCATAATAATCATCTTTCTCCGAAGCCTGTGCTGCCTGAGCCTCTCCCTCTGACGCCCCAGCAGAAATCCCTGCCTCCGATTCGGCCTGAGCCGTCTGTATTTGCGCAGAATCCTTATTATCTCCTGCCCCGCAGGCTGTGAGGGTCATTGAAAGCACAGCTGTCAATGAAAGGAATATTCTCGTCATCCTTCTGCCGTTAAAATAGTTTCTCATAAGTTTGCTTCATCTCCTGTCATTTTTATTATCCCAACACTTTCTTCAGCTATCCCCTGTTCTGATTATGATTCCGATAATTTCCAGAACAATCCCTCTGATTCTGCAATCCGCTTCAGGAGACGGCACATTTTTCCGGATGGATGATAAACGGTCAGATTCAGGCAGTCCCCATCAACAGTCAAAAGTGACCTTTCAGTGGGAAACACACAGTTTAATGTGCCGGAGCGGTTTCCCATAATCTGAGAAACTGCCTGATTAATCTGCTCCGGTTTGGGGCGGTCAATCCATCCATTCCATAAAATCACAATATGGCAGTAGCACATAATTTTCAGAATTACAGCCACGAACCGTTCCCTGAACCAAATATACTGTTTCCTGTTCAGCAGATAATGTTCCACCTCCCAGAATTGCCCTTCCGCGTCTGAAGGCACTGTTTCAGGCAGATAATCAATGATGTAGCATTCTTTTTCCAGAAGCTCGTCGACCAGTTGCGTATAATCCTGCATCTGTTTTTCCCACCTCCTGTATCCCTGATGATTCCGTTCCGTGCCGGTCGAGCACTGTTCTTTTTCACCGGCATCCATTCATCATACGCCGACGCATGGCAGTATTCCATCTGTATAGAGGAAAACATACCCGGGCTCTTTTTCATGCGCTCCTCCTATTTTCCCTCCAGATCTTCTGAAAAGAAAATCCCCTCCGCCAAATTGATGAACATGTCCTGTTCTCTTATCACATGAGCCTTTCCTTTCCACCAGACCGTATCCCGATTCGCAGAGACGGCTATTGTACGTCCATTTTTCATATGATAGACAATGGTAATTACCGGATCCTCTGTACCGTCTGCCTCTTCCAGAAGGGAATATCTCAGAAACCCCGTCAGCTTAACAGCCAGTTCTATCTGCTTCCGATCCGTAATCTCTTTTTCTTCATCGGCAGCATCCCGATATAAGATCGTGACTTTCTTCGGCCTTTGGCACGCCTATAAGGTACATTCCTCCATAAAGGATCTCCGCCCCCAGCAGCAGCAAGGCTGCTGCACCTGTCTGGACCAGAAACCTCACGATATATTTTCCATATTTATTTTTCATTTTCACTTCCTCTGGATGCCTTCCTGTTTTCCATCAGGTATCCATTTTACAAAGATACAGCTTTTCTGCAGCGGCATCATAAAGGCCCAGGGTAAAGTTAAAAGACGCTCTGTGCAGGATATCTGGTCCTGTCGCTTTTCCGTCCTCTGTCTGCCTGTCAATAAGCAGATAATACCCGTCTTTTATCTCCGGAAGCAATGGTTCTCCATCTTCATCTATAAGATATGGGCCTATCTTCACATTCTTATCTCCCGTGCCGTATACGAGTGTCCGTACTGTATCGTCCAGCGGAAACGGCTTCCAATTTCCCGCAGCGCTTATCTGCTCAGGGATACCTGTATCTGCACAGTCCAGAATGATAACTGCCGTTCCGTCTCCGTGAAATCCCCCATGAGTATCCATATCAGAAATGACTTCTGCCGAGGAAACATCTACTCCCAGATCTTCTGATATAATGTCCTGATCTGTCCGGGTTCTGCATGCAGTAAGGGCAATCATAGACAGCACGATTAAAACTGCCTTCTTCATAGCTTTTTCTTTCTCCTTCTTCCCCTGTTTCTGTTCTGCCAATAGAAATTTCTCCATTCCCGCCAATCCTTTTTTCTATGTATCTCCGATACCTGTCCGAAGTCTCCCAGTCAGACGGTTCTGCCTGATCCGCATTCCGGATCTGAAAGGCCAGATTCCAGCAAAACGGCTCGTCCGCAAATAAAATGAAAATCGCTGTAGCCATGCAGGCAAATACACCGTAAAACCATGCATGCCAGTCCCCTTTACGGGTCAGCTCAGGACCAGCCATCAATTCACCGTCCTTCGGGACAGCAGCCGGATTCTCCTGATAGATACAGGATCCTTAAATTTTACCTTTGCATCGCGGTGCC
>JAHZAR010000016.1:24206-34791 GCA_019423835.1 Clostridiales bacterium
TCTGGTCCTGGTACACAGTAAAGTCAGCCTGTTTGCTCTGGATTTTACCGGAATATACGGCATTTCCACTTTCCTCATTTGGAATCAGGATGACACCCTTATAGGCGAAGCCTTCCCTGGAGATGGTTCTGGAATAGACTGCAGTAAACACCGCGATTATGACAGTAAAGAAGAGGATACTATCCTTTCACTGAACCATATCCTCCTGTATATGAAACGGTCAGTCTGCTGACACTTCTTCAGATAAGCTGTTATACCAATCTGCCTATCATAAACTATACCACATTCCGCTGTTTCAGATATTACTTAAGTCTTACATTTTATTAAAATCAACTATTGGCACCTGCCCAACGCTCTCCCCCGCCAGGTGCCCCGTAGACCACGCAATCTGAAGATTGAATCCTCCCGTCACAGCGTCCAGATCCAGAACCTCCCCTGCAAAGTAGAGTCCCTTTACCTTCTTTGACTCCATGGTGGACGGATTGATCTCCTTCACCTGAACTCCGCCCTGGGTGATAATGGCCTCGCCGAAGCCCCGAAGCCCGTTTAAAGTCAGGGTAAAGCCCTTAACAGAAGCTGCCAGGCGCCTCCTCTCTTCCCTGGTGATCTCGTTGACCGGCTTCTCCGGGGCAATGCCGCTTCGCGCGATGATCACGGGTATCATCTTGGAAGGCAGAAGGCGGTTCAGAGAATTTTTGAACTGTTTATTCTTCGCCTCCTCAAAATCCCTTAGAATGCGGGCGTCGAGCTGCTCCTCGGAGAGGGCCGGCTTCAGATCAATGGTTAGTGTCAGGTTCCCCTTTTTCAGCTCCTTTGCCGCGTAGCTGCTGGCGCTTAAAAGCACAGGGCCGCTGACGCCGAAGTGGGTGACCAGCATCTCCCCAAAATCCCGGTAAATCTCCTTTTTTCCTCTCTTTACAGAGATCTCGATATTTTTGAGAGCCAGCCCCTGCAGCTCCTTCACCACATCCTCCTCTGTGGTAAAGGGAACCAGAGCCGGCGAAAGCTCTGTCACCGCGTGTCCCGCTTCCCTGGCGAACCGGTAGCCGTCCCCGTCAGAACCGGTTGTGGGATAAGACATGCCGCCGGTGGCCACTATCACTGCATCAGCATAGACTTTTTTCTTCTGGCGTTCCAAAACGACTCCCCGGCAGACGCCGTCCTCAATTAAAAGCTCTCTTACCGGCTCTCTCAGGCAGATCTCCACATCCAGATCCTTTAAAATTTTCGTCAGCGCCCGGATAATATCTGAGGCCTTGTCCGACTGGGGGAACACCCGGCCGCCCCTCTCTGTCTTCAGATGGCAGCCTGCCCCTTCCACAAGTGCCATCATATCCTGATTCGTAAATCCATAAAAAGCGCTGTACAAAAAACGGCGGTTGGTCACCACGCTGTCAAACAGCGTTTCCATATCGCAGTCGTTTGTCACATTGCAGCGCCCCTTGCCTGTGATATAAATTTTTTTTCCGAGCTTCTCATTTTTCTCATAGATGGCGGCGCGGCAGCCATTTTTCGCCGCCGCTGCCGCTGCCATCATTCCGGCGGCTCCTCCGCCGATTACAATTACATGCTTCATCCTGTGTCTGCTTCCCGCCTCTCTTTTATCTAGAGAGGCCTTCCTTTCGTTTCTTTCCGTTTTCCCCCTGCTCCGGCCTTCTCCTGCTTTGCATCCCTCCCGTTTTCCGTCTCTTCTACTCTCCTTTGTGCTCTCCGGCCTTCTTCTCCTGTTTTCTGGCCTCCTTCTTCTCGCGGACTTTGGTTTCCAGCGCGTCTGCCACCGCCTCTAAAACCCGGATCCTTGCATAATGCTTTGAATTTCCCTCGACTACAATCCAGGGCGCATATGTGGTGGAGGTGCGCACCAGCATCTCGTTGACCGCTTCCTCATACTCGTCCCACTTGGCGCGGTTTCTCCAGTCCTCATCTGTGATTTTCCACTGCTTGTCGGGGTTTTCCATCCGCTCCTTAAACCTGCGCTCCTGCTCGTCCTTATCGATGTGAATCCAAAATTTCAGAACAACGGCCCCAAAGTTTGCCATGTGAGCCTCCATCTCGTTGATCTCGCGGTAAGCCCGGCTCCACTCCTCCTCACTGCAGAAGCCCTCAATCCTCTCCACCATCACACGCCCATACCAGGTCCGGTCAAAGATCGCAATGTGGCCTGCCTTTGGCATACGGTTCCAGAACCGCCAGAGATAGTGGTGGACTCTCTCTTCATCATTCGGCGCAGCTGTGGGGTTCACGCGGTACCCTCTTGGATCCAGATGGCTTGTGAGTCTTCTGATCGCCCCTCCCTTTCCGGCCGCATCCCAGCCCTCAAATCCCAAAACCACAGGAATTCTCAGCCTGTAAATTTCACTGTGAAGAAATTCCAGACGTTTCTGGGCATCCTCAAGATGCCTACGGTATTCTTCCTCATCTATAGTCTTTGTCAGATCCACGCCAGACAGAACCCCGTTTTTATACCCGTCTCCGTGCTCCGGCCCCACAGCCTCCTCCTGGCTCCTGTCCCTTCTCTCTCTTTTTTCAAGTTCATGCTCCAGCCGTTCCAGAACAGCTGCCATAATTTTAGCAGAAGCATAATTTTTATCTGTGGCCTCGATGATCGTCCAGGGAGCCCGCCTTGTATCCGTCTTTTCCAGCATCTCCTCATTGATATGCAGATACTCCTCATAACGGCGGTTTCTTTCCAGATCGCTGTCCGACACTCTCCACGCGGTTTCTCTGCTGCCCAGCAGTTTCTTAAAACGCTTCTTCTGCTCCTTTTTTGTAATGTACAAAAACAGCTTGATTACCACAAATCCTCCGTCGCAGAGCTGTTCCTCAAAGGAGAGAATATCCTCAAAAGCCCGTGCAATTTCCTGCTGTGCGGGCTTTTCCTCAAACCTCTCCTCTGTCACCTTCCGATACCAGCTTCTGTCAAAAATGGCAATCCTTCCCTGTTCCGGCGTCTTCGTCCAGAACCGCCACAGGAAGGGGCGCATCTGCTCCTCCTCCCCTGTCTGGCGGCTTGCGTAGACCTCAAAGCCCCTGGGATCCAGAGGGGCTATCAGGCGGTTAATCTGGACTCCTTTTCCGGCAGCTCCCAGTCCTTCAAATACAATTATGACAGGAATCTTTTTCTCCTTCAGTGCGCGCTGGGCAGCTCCCAGACGCACGCCCATGGCCTCACTTGCCTTCCGGTACTCTTCCCTGTCCATCTTCTTTTCCAGATCAATTTTTTCCAGCATATAACCCCTCCATCTCATCACCCCGAAATGCTCCGTTCCCTTTCGCCAGGCAGGCTTTTTTACGCCCCCTGCTTTTCCTCGAAGTATCCGGCAATCTGTTTCATCACCTGGCTGACAGGGATTCTCTGCGGACATTCCTTCTCACAGTGTCCGCAGGCCCGGCAGGAATCCGCCTTCACCTCCAGCTCTCCATAGGACTTTTTCGCCTCATCCTCATTTACAGCCGTCATATTCCAGGCTGCAAGAGTCTTTGGTATGTCAAGCCCAAAGGGGCAGGGCATACAGTAACGGCAGGCCGTGCAGTTTACCAGTGCCATCCGGTCAAACAGCTCCTTTGTCTTTAAAAGTGCCTCCCTGTCCTCCCGGCTCAGCATTCCCACTGCAGCCAAGTCTGCAAGGCGCAGGTTTTCCTGTACCTGTTCCATAGTGCTCATCCCGCTCAGCAGGAGGCTGACCTCCGGCTGATCCCAGAGAAAGCCAAAGGCACTCTCCACTGCCGTTTTTCCCTCCGGCAGACATTCCGCTACATGGGACGACAGGTTTGCCAGCTTTCCTCCAAGCAGCGGCTCCATGACAACCACCCCGAGTCCTCTCTCAGCAGCCATTTTCAGTCCTTTCATTCCTGCCTGGTGGTCCAGGTTAATATAATTGTACTGGATCTGACAGAAATCCCACTGATCCGTATAATTAAGTATCTCCTCAAACGCGTCCAGCGAATCATGGAAAGAAAAACCAAGAAAACGGATCTTTCCCGCTTTCTTTGCCTCCAGCATACAATCTGTCAGATGAAGTTTTTTTACCTTCTCTTCAAAACGGCTGCGGCTCAGAGCATGGAGAAGATAGAAGTCAATGTGATCGGTTTTCAGCTTTTCAAGCTGCTCGTCCAGAATCCTCTCAAAATCCCCCTCCTTTTCCAAAAGCCAGACCGGACTTTTATCTGCCAGCCATACCTTTTCTCTGTATCCGTCCTGCAGGGCCATGCCCACAACCGTTTAGCTGACTCCTTCATGGTACATATAGGCAGTATCCACGTAGTTGATCCCTCCGTCAATTCCGGCTCGGATCATCTTTACTGCCTCAGCCTCATCTACCTTTCCTTCCCTTACCGGAAGCCGCATTGCGCCAAAGCCGAGAGCTGACACCTCTGCTCCTGTTTTTCCCATTTTCCTGTACTTCATGACTTCTTTTCCTCCCCCGTCATATATTCGTGTTCTCTCTTTATTTCCTTAAAAAGGCTGACAGAATCCCAGTTTTTATTTGTTTCCGTGAGAACTGCCTTGTAGTTGATTCTCCCTACGCCTTTCTTTCTGAGTGCCAATATCAGAGTATCAATCCTGGCTGAGGTAAAACCGGCCATGAGGAGCATCTCATCGTCAAACTCCTCCCCCTCATAAACCATTCCGTTATCCTCTGTTTCCTTCAGTCCGGCCAGAAATCCAACCGGCTTCAGGTAATCCTCCTTCGCCACTGCCTTCAGCCGGAAGCCTAACGGCATCAGCGCCTGCCTGATTTTCATCAGACGCTCCGCATTCTTAAAATTATATAACAGCACTGTTTCCCTCATAGATTATTCCTTTCTCTCTTAATTCTTTTCTCTGCTCTTCTCGCACTGCTCTTCACTCGCCATCCTGAAAAAAAGCAGACAGACTTTGTTTCTATTATAAGAAAAACGGTAAAAAAATACAACTGCTGCCGCAGGAGTCCTCCCCTTTCCCGCAAAATAAAAGCAGCCCTGGAACTCTTTTCAAATCCAAGGCTGCTACCGCTCATTACCTTCTTTCGTCCTCATGCTGTTTTTAAAAAACCTCCGAATAAGTTTTGGAATTTCACTTCCGCTTATTTCTCATCTGCTCCGTCAAAACAAAGAATCAAAATTCTTCTGACCGGCTGTATCCCCCTCAGGAGTTCATCATAATTTTTCACATCAAAGTGTTCCGGTCCTGCGGCTATGTAGATCTTGCAGCCAAAGAGATTGGCGGCCTGTATCAGAGCCGAGATGGGAAGGGGCTGTGTTCTTCCGTTCATGGAAATATTATACCGTCTTTCCAACATACGCGTACCTCCTCACTATATGAATGAAACATGCTGCTACTCTAGCTTTACTATAACACATTTTAAAATTCTGTCAATATATCGTAATACCAAAATTTTCATTCTTTATATTTTTTTAATTTTTTAAGCCAGAATTTTCTCACTTTTTCTTTTTTCCTTTTTCCCATACTTCTTTTCATGATCTATGGTATGATGATTTCTGAAAGAAATGAGGTATTTTTATGTTTATGATCGTAATTGGCGTTATCGGGATTTCTCTGTCCTCCATCCTGGTGCGTTTTTCCGACGCTCCATCTCTGGTTACCGCAGCCTACAGACTGTTCTGGACCGTGCTCCTGATGACTCCCCCCGTTTTTATCAGACCTGCGTTTCGGAGAGAACTGTTTTCCAGGGACAGAGCCACTGCTGCTCTCTGCGCCCTGAGCGGCGTGTTTCTCTCTGTCCACTTTGTCCTCTGGTTTGAATCTCTCCGGTATACTTCTGTGACCAGCTCCACCGTCTTTGTCTGCACGGAGGCTATATGGGTTGCTTTGGGCTACTGCCTCTTCATGGGAGGTTCGGTTTCCCGCAGAGAAACTGTCTGCATTGCCGTTTCCTTTCTGGGGAGCGTGCTCGTAGCCTTCTCCGATCTCGGCAGCCAGGAAGAGCATCTGAACGGCGATCTGATGGCTCTGGCGGCCGCAGCAGCAGCCGCCGCCTACACCCTCATCGGCCGCACCGTGAGAAAAACGGTCTCTACCACTGTTTATACGTATCTGGTATATGTATTCTGCTCCCTCTCCCTGGCTGCTGCAGCTCTTCTGACACAGACACCCTTAAGCGGATACGGAAGCCGGACCGTTCTCTGCGGTCTTGCCCTGTCTGTCTGCTCCACCCTGCTTGGCCATTCTATGTTCAGCTTCTGCCTGAAATACATGTCCCCTGCCTTTGTATCTTCTGCCAAGCTCTGTGAACCGGCTGTGGCCTCCCTCTTTGCCGCTGTCCTGTTTGGAGAAATCCCCGCTCCCCTCCAGGCTCTGGGAGGATTGCTTATCCTGGCAGGCATCCTCGCTTTTCCACATTCATAAAAACATCCGGGACTGTTTCTGTCATGTTTTCCTCCGCTCTCTAATATGTTTATATAGCTGCATAGCTTGAAATTTATGATGACACGGAGGTTTACCATGAGTTCTTACCTTTCCATGACAGGGGTTGTCTCACAGATTCAGCCCTCTGCTGTATCCGGAGCAGGAACTGAGGCTCAGGCAGAACAGGGGTGCCGCCTGAGCCTGACTCTTCAGACCTATTACCAGGGAACAGTCCTTTTCACCCTCACTGGAGATACCTATGTACTGGACAACGAGACGATTCAGCCCGGAGATCAGATCACCGTCTTCTATGACGGGAATGCCCCGGTCATTCTCATCTATCCGCCTACCTACCAGGCCGTCCTGCTGGCCAAATCCTCTGGGCGCCAGTTTTATCTCGGCCAGTTTAATGACAGCCTCGTAAGCACAGATAACGCACTTCAGCTCACCGTTGATCAGAATACTCCCGTACTGCTTCCAAATGGCCAGATATTCTACGGAAAAATTGCAGGAAAAACCGTGCTGGCTGAGTACCAGGCATCTACCAGAAGCATTCCGGCTCAGACCACTCCCGATCGCCTGATTGTATTCTGCTGACCGTTCGGCAGCAGCACCCGGCAGCCATTGTATCTGCATGGCTGCCCTCTGCAGGCGCATTTACAGCCGCACGGACGCCAGAATAAACGTCTCAATACTCTAGTCTGTATCAAGGCAGAAAGAAAGGGCCGCTTTCCCGGTTCTCACTCCGGAAAAGCGGCCCCCTCTCACGTTTATCATGCTGTGCCTTTTAACCTTTGATCCTGTTCCATTTTCTGTCCTGTTTTGGGTTTCTCTCCCGGCAGGAACTGCTGCCCCTTACTGCATGGCACCGGAAGCATCCAGATAGCGGCCATTTGGCGCTGTGCGGTTTGCCCACATGGCTCCGCTGTCTTCAAAATAGTAGGTCTTGCCGTCGATGGTCTGGTACCCTGTCATCATGGCTCCCCTTGTTCCGTCGGAAACAGGGTTTAAGTAGTACCATACGCCGTTGATCTGCTGCCAGCCGGTTTTCATGGCTCCTCTCGTCCCGTCAGAAACAGGATTTAAGTAGAACCAGCGGTTGTCGATAAACTGCCAGTCTGTCTGCATATAGCCGTTTCTGTTAAAGTGGAACCAGTTGTTGTCCACAAACAGCCATGCATTTACAACGGAGCTTCCATCCGCATTCCTGTACCACCATCCGCTTGCATCCTGGATCCAGCCGGCTCCTGAACCGCCGCTGATGGTATAAACCTCACTGGAATCAATGTCAATATTGTCTGACTCTGTCCATTCGCTCTTTTCGTCATCACTGGTGCAGATTGCCCTGACTTTGAAATAATAATCGCCAGGTTTTGTCATGTAGGAATAAAAATCATAGTAGTCATTGGCCGTGCTCACGGTCTGTACAAGTCCGTCGTTCCTGTAGAGTTTTACCTCATACTTGTTCGCATCGTCCACCTGGCTCCAGGTCGCCGTCTTGTCGGACCACTCCGCCTCATCCGGCTCCTCCAGATCACCGGAGATCTTTCTCATCTCGATATAGACGATCAGTGTTGTGTCATCGTCCTCCTTTTTTATTTTTTTCAGCTTCGTGTGCATGCCGCTGACCTTGACATTGCTCTTGGAAAATCTGTCGAAGTCATAACCGCTCTCTGACTCGAACTCCAGGCAGATAACCGGCTTGGTCCCTCTTGTGAATTCATCCTCTTCGTCGTCGAAGTATTCATCTGTAACCTGCTCATTCACACCTTCCGGCCAATGAGTCACGCTGTAACCCGGGATATCCATGTTGTCCCCCGCCTCCGGCTCCTCCCCATCAAAGCGAATCTCAAGCCTGCCCGACACGTCCTTTATGTCATCCTTGGCAAATGCCGTCACCGACATCCCCAGAGCCAGCAAGGCTGCCGCAGAGAGAGCCGCTATGCCCTTCACGCTCCTTTTCATCTTCTCTCCTCCTTTTACCTTCTACTCTTTTGTCAGAATCGTTTTTCAATTCCTCTGAGCCCATTATATCAAATCCCATACCTTTCGTCAAAGAGGTTTTGCCTGTTTTTGGCATCCTCCACTGATATGGTTATTATATCAGAATTTTATATAATATTTCTAACTTTTGCCTTACAATTTTGTGACGTTTCCCTGTTTTTCAAGGAAATTTCTCGAAACAGCACGACTGAAAAGACAGGCGCAGCTGTCAGAATCCTGCACAGTATCTCTTTCCCTCAGCTTTGAGTGCCGTTTCCCGCAGGCATGGAAAGGGCCCGGAGGAATATCCCCCGGGCCTCAGCGGCAGTCTGATCCGCCGCCTTCCCTGCCCCCGGCTGTTACTGAAAATACTTCACGCCGGATTCAAAGATCTTAATATCCTGGTTGCCGTAAATATTGACAGCCACTCCGTCTCCGATTCTCTCAGAGTGAGCCATCTTTCCGTAGATACGGCCGTCCTCACTTGTGATTCCCTCGATTGCCATAGTGGATCCGTTGGGGTTCCATGCCTCGTCCATAGTCGGTCTGCCCTCAGCGTCCACATACTGGGTTGCTACCTGGCCGTTTGCATAAAGCTTCTCAATCCACTCGCTGCCTGCCACGAAACGTCCTTCTCCGTGGGAGACGGGGTTTACATAGATTCCGCCGAGCTCTGCCTCGCGAAGCCATGGGGACTTGTTGGAAACCACCTTCAGGTTCACCATCTTGGAAATGTGGCGTCCGATGGTATTCATGGCCAGTGTCGGAGAGTCACTCTTTAACTCCGTAATCCTTCCCTCCGGCAGAAGCCCAAGCTTAATCAGAGCCTGGAAGCCGTTGCAGACGCCTAAAATCAGACCGTCTCTCTCGTTTAAGAGCTTTTCGATCTCCTCCTTGAGGACTGCATTTCTGAAGGTTGTGGCAAAGAATTTTGCGGAGCCGTCCGGCTCATCGCCGCCGGAGAAGCCTCCCGGGAACATCACGATCTGGGACTGGGCGATGGCCTTTTTGTAGACCTCCACAGAATCCCTGATGTCTGCCGCATCCCGGTTCCTGAAAATCTTTGTGATAACCTCTGCTCCTGCCCGCTCGAAGGCCTTGGCGCTGTCGTACTCGCAGTTGGTGCCCGGGAATACCGGAATAAACACTCTCGGTTTTGCCACCTTATTTTTGCAGATGTAAACCTTGTCTGTATTGTAAATTTCTGTTCTGACTGCCTTCTGCTCCACACCGGATTCTGTGGCGAACACGTCCTCCAGCGTCCTGGTCCACGCGTTTAACGCCTCGTCCATAGAGATGGTCACACTGCCGTATTCAAAAGCTGCGCGGTCTGTCACCTCTCCGATGACTGTGTAGGTGATGCCAAGGCTTCCCACCTTTCCGTCCGGCACCTCGCATACGATGTTGCCCCAGCCCGGCGCGAAGAAATCTCTCGGATCTACATTGTGCTCTACTTTAACGCCCAGCTTGTTTCCAAAGGCCATCTTGCTGACTGCCTCGGCGATTCCGCCGGCCTCCACAGCGTAGGCAGAGATAATATTTCCGGCCTCCATATCGCGGTAGAGCTTCCCGTAGCTGTCCATCACCTGGCTGTAAACCGGAAGGTCATAGCCGTCCTTCTCGATCTTCATCACCACAATCTTGCTTCCGGCTTTCTTAAACTCCGGCGTCACCACATGCTGTTTGTCAGAAATATCTACAGCAAAGGAGACAAGTGTCGGCGGAACATTGATTTCCCCGTGAACTTCATCGTTGAAGGTTCCGGACATACTGTCCTTTCCTCCGATGGACGGAAGTCCGAAGCCCATCTGTGCGCTGTATGCGCCGAGGAGAGCGGAGAACGGCGTTCCCCATCTGGTCCTGTCCTCTGTCATCCTCTTGAAATACTCCTGGAAGGTGAAGCGGATCTTCTTAAAGTCGCCTCCGTTAGCCGCAATCTTGGCAACAGAATCCAGGACAGCATAGACAGCCCCGTGATACGGGCTCCAGCTTGAAAGATACGGGTCATAGCCGTAGCTCATCATGGTCACCGTGTCGCATCTGCCCTCCAGAACAGGGAGCTTGGCCACCATGGCCTGAGTCTCTGTGAGCTGGTATTTTCCGCCGTAGGGCATGAACACGCTTCCCGCTCCGATGGATGCGTCGAACATTTCCACAAGTCCTTTCTGGGAACATACGTTTAAGCCGGACAGCAGCTTCAGCCAGTGCTCTCTCACATCGCCGATCTCTTTTCGCTCAAATACATTGCCCTCT
>JAHZAR010000162.1 GCA_019423835.1 Clostridiales bacterium
TTCCAGAGCTTCATACAGCTTCTCGAAGTCTCCCTGCTGCTCCGGAAGGATCTTCTCAAGAGCTGCTTCTCTCTCTTCTACTGTCTCAGAGCAGATCATCTCGCGGAATGCGTCGATTCTGTCGCCCTCGAAGAACATATGCTCTGTACGGCAAAGTCCGATACCCTCTGCACCTAACTCGCGTGCCTTCTTAGCGTCAGCCGGAGTATCAGCGTTTGTACGAACCTTTAATCTTCTGTACTTGTCAGCCCAGGCCATGATTCTTCCGAACTCTCCAACGATGGAAGCGTCTACTGTCGGGATGATTCCGTCATAGATCTTACCTGTGGATCCGTCGATGGATAACCAGTCTCCCTCATGGTACTCTTTTCCAGCCAGAACGAACTTCTTGTTCTCCTCATCCATAGCGATCTCAGAGCAGCCGGATACACAGCAGGTTCCCATACCACGTGCAACTACTGCTGCGTGGGATGTCATACCGCCGCGGACTGTCAGAATACCCTGAGCAGCCTTCATACCCTCGATATCCTCCGGGGATGTCTCAAGACGAACCAGAACTACCTTCTCGCCCTTGGCAGCCCATGCCTTTGCATCCTCTGCTGTGAAGACGATCTTACCGCATGCAGCTCCCGGAGATGCAGCTAATGCCTGAGCAACCGGAGCAGCCTCTTTTAATGCCTTTGCATCAAACTGTGGGTGAAGCAGTGTATCCAGGTTTCTCGGATCGATCATGGTAACTGCCTTCTCCTCAGAGATCATACCCTCATCTACCAAGTCGCAGGCAATCTTTAATGCAGCCTTGGCTGTTCTCTTTCCGTTACGTGTCTGAAGCATATAGAGTTTTCTGTCCTCGATGGTGAACTCCATATCCTGCATATCTCTGTAATGATCCTCAAGAGTATGGCAGATGCCTACGAACTGCTCGTAAACCTCCGGCATAACCTCCTTTAACTGATCAATCTTCTGCGGTGTACGAACACCGGCAACTACGTCCTCGCCCTGAGCGTTCATTAAGAACTCTCCCATCAGGTGCTTCTCGCCTGTAGCCGGATCACGTGTGAAGGCAACACCTGTACCGGATGTCTCGCCCATGTTTCCGAATGCCATCATCTGTACGTTTACAGCAGTACCCCAGGAGTATGGGATATCGTTGTCACGACGGTATACGTTTGCACGTGGGTTGTCCCAGGAACGGAATACAGCCTTGATAGCCTCCATTAACTGAGTCTTCGGGTCTGTTGGGAAGTCCTCGCCGATCTTCTCCTTGTACTCAGCCTTGAACTGGTTAGCCAGCTCCTTTAAGTCATCAGCAGTGAGCTCTACGTCCTGTGTAACGCCCTTCTCTGCCTTCATCTTGTCGATTAATTCCTCGAAGTACTTCTTGCCGACCTCCATAACAACGTCGGAGAACATCTGGATGAATCTTCTGTAGCAGTCCCAGGCCCAGCGCGGGTTGCCGGATTTCTTAGCCAGAACCTCTACTACTTCCTCATTTAAACCGAGGTTTAAGATTGTATCCATCATACCAGGCATGCAAGCTCTGGCACCGGAACGAACGGAAACCAGAAGTGGGTTCTCCTTGTCACCGAATTTCTTTCCTGTGATCTCTTCCATCTTGGAGATGTACTCCATGATCTGAGTCATGATCTCATCGTTGATCTTTCTGCCGTCCTCATAGTACTGTGTGCAGGCTTCTGTTGTGAT
Organism: Clostridiales bacterium; assembly: GCA_019423835.1. Lineage (GTDB taxonomy): Bacteria > Bacillota > Clostridia > Lachnospirales > Lachnospiraceae > Otoolea. Next base: position 1,705 of record JAHZAR010000162.1, read on the forward strand.
TGTAAAGCCCTGCGGTACAGGAAGGCCTAAGTTTGTCATCTCAGCCAGGTTAGCGCCCTTGCCACCTAACAGGTTTCTCATCGTGGCATTGCCTTCGCTGAACAAATAAACCCATTTCTTTGCCATAAGTTGTATTCCTCCTATTGTTTTGCAGGTTTCCCCGCTTAAATTGTAAGACGGACTGTTACCGCTGCGGACATCTCCCACGGAAAATGTCCCCGCTGCGCCTCACAAGCGCATGTCTAAAAAACCCTAAGCCCGGACTCTCTGAACGGAGTCACCGTTCCCGTCACCCTCCATACAGGCAGACCTGTCCAGTCTGACAGTGTCTTAGATATGCGCTTGTTACCAGCCTGTCTTTCGTGAATATTATAACATAAACTTGTAAGTAGTAAAGGGGTTTTCTTCAAATCTTTCCAAATTTTGTACAGTTAAGCCATGCAAAATCAAAAGAAGAGATACGGCGCGGGAGCCTGCTCACGAAGCCGCATCTCTTCTTTTGATTTTATAGGGCGCACGCCCTCATGAATCATTTGACGGGCGTGGTCTGATACTTCCTCATTCCAGTTCCTCAGTCAAATGATGAATGGCATGGCTTAACTGCTCCTGAAAAGTCTCCTGAAAATCACAGGCAGAGATACGGCGCGGGAGCCGCTCACGAAGCCGCATCTCTTCTTTTGATTTTATAGGGCGCACGCCCTCCCTCCTAATCGCTTCTGAGCGCATCGATGGGGTTCAGTCTGGCAGCCCGGCTGGCCGGCATATAGCCGAACAGGAGCCCGATTCCCACAGAAACGCCGAAGGACACCAGAATAGAGGCAGGCGTGGGAACCGCCTCCATCCCCATCAGCTTCCCAATCCAGCCCGTTAAGGTGCACCCGAGTCCGATTCCCAGAAGACCGCCAATGGAGCTCGTGACAGCAGCCTCCATCACGAACTGCTGCATAATGGTTTTTCGCTTCGCTCCCAGAGACTTTCGGATCCCGATCTCTCTGGTCCGCTCCGTCACGGACACCAGCATAATATTCATGACACCCACTCCGGCCACCAGCAGAGAAATTCCGGCGATCCCCCCTACCAGCAGAGACATCATGGCAATCATGGAGTTCAGTGAATCCAGCATTTCGCTCATAAAGGCAACGGAGTAGAGATCCTCATCCTTAAAAACAGGGTAGAGAAAGCGGTCGAACAGCTCCCGCACCGTGTCTGTACTGCCTGTGTCCCGGACCGTAAACAGGTAGGTGTTGATCTGGCCGTTCCGGGCCAGCTTTACAGCTGTGGTGTAGGGCAGGTAAAGAGTATCATCGCTCCCCCCCTCCTCCATGTCCTCTTCCTCTCCTGCCTGTCGTTCGACACAGCCCACAATCTCATAGGCCTCCCCGTTGACCTTGATTATTTCCCCTAAAGCCCTGTCACTGCCCCCGTACAGCTCCCGGGCCAGATAGCTTCCGATGACGCAGATCTTCTGTCTGGAAATCAGATCCGAATACTGGATAAACCGCCCTGCCGAGAGCTCCTGATGCTTCAGCTTAAGAAACTCCTCACTGACTCCGGTGACAGAGGTGGAAGTCAGCGAGTCATTTCCTGCCTTGACGGTTCCCTGAACGGATACGGAAGGGGACATTCCGCCGAAATACTCCCTGTTTTCCTCGTAAAACTCATACATCTCCTCATCCGATACTGAGCGCGTGCTCAGGTTCACCAGATTTACGGTAACCTGATCCGTTCCCATATCAGAAAAGCTCTCCGTCATATAGGACATCTGCCCGTTGACCAGACCGACCAGAATAATCACGGCCGCCACCCCGATGATAATTCCCAGCATGGTCAGGGCGGAGCGCATCTTATTGCTCCATATACTCTTTATCGCCAGATGAAAGGACTGCCGCATATTCTTTCACATCCCCGTCAAAATTTATTTTTCCGTCTTTAATCCGCACCACCCGTTCAGCCTCCAGAGCAATGGAACTGTCGTGAGTGATAATCACGATGGTATTTCCTTCCTGATTCAGTTCCTTCAGAAAGTCCAGCACTTCCCGGCTGGTCTTTGAGTCCAGCGCGCCCGTCGGCTCATCG
>JAHZAR010000163.1:0-861 GCA_019423835.1 Clostridiales bacterium
CATTCTCTCCATAGTGGTTCTCAAGAGCTGCATAATTGTGGTGGCAGTTGATCTCCTCTGTAAGGGCCAAATGGAGATCCGTATACTTTCCGATCCACTTTTCCAGAATAGCCTTGACGGCAAGCATCATCTTCGCCCGGTTCTCCATGGCAAAATCCATGGAAAGCTGCATCCAGTTCAGATACTGCCTTCCCTCCCTGCTGTCCAGAGGCAGGAAAGCAAGCCGGTATTCATCGGGAACCTGGCTGTACCATCTGGCATTCAGCTCCCTGGCCTTCTGGTGAAAATAGTCGCAGACGGCCTTTCCGAAATGGCGGCTTCCGGAGTGGATCATAACGCTTAAATCCCCCTCCTCATCCTCCTGAAGCTCAATGAAATGATTGCCGCCTCCCAGAGTTCCTATCTGGAAATATCCCGCGTCCAGCTGGCCTAAAAGCTCCCCGTCCTCCTCGTACTTGTCAAACTCCTCAAAGGCCCGGTCAAGGGTGTAAGAGGGCATCTGTGTCTTGTGGTGGGCAAAGCCTGTCGGGATATTTCTCAGAATATCTCCGACTATCCCCTGGAGCAGGTTCCCGTTTCCAGTCAATATACCGCGAAGCTCCTCTGCCTTTATATTCGTTCCCGTCCAGGCCATTCCGCAGCCGATGTCAACGCCTACTGCATTGGGAATCAGCACGTTTTTCGCCGCTATCACGCCTCCGATGGGCATTCCCTTTCCTGTGTGGGTGTCCGGCATCAGACACACCCATTTATGAAGAAACGGAAGCTCAGCCAGGTGGGATGCCTGGAGAAGGCAGCTCTCCTCAATATCTTCTTTCTTCTCAAGCCAGACTCTGACCGGCCATTTTCCTGATTCATCTG
>JAHZAR010000163.1:871-3293 GCA_019423835.1 Clostridiales bacterium
ACATCGCTCTCAACACTTCCTCTCTGTCTGATTCTGGTTATTTTCATGGGACGTTTTCTTCTCCCGGCTGTCTGTTTCGATTTAGGGTCTTTCTCCCTCTGAGCTGCATTTTTTGTCTGTCTGACCTTTACATGCCCTATTCTAGTAAATTTTTCCTGTCCTATCATTTAAAAAAAGTTGCGAACTTGCTATAATTAAGCCAGACACAGACACAAAACGCACCGGCCGTCCGGCCCAGCAGAGGGGGGGAGGAACGCATATGGCCCAGTTTCAGGAACTGATCAAAAATTTCGACCGCATCCGCGACTATATGCGGCAGTTTTATGTATACGGCTTTAAGGTAAGAGGGGAATTTACAGAAAAAAGTGCCCGAACCTACGACAATGAGCGGCGCAGAATTGAAAGCTGGCTGAAGGGATACGTGACTTTTGACTATACGGCAAAGGGAAAGCAGGTTTCCATCAGCGCAGACAGCCGGTCCATTGCCTCCAATCCTCTCTACGCGGCCTGGAAGGCAAAGAGCTTTACAGACAATGACCTGCTGCTCCATTTTTTCATCCTCTTCTATCTGGCCCCCAAGGGCGGGCAGGAAACAGATGAAAACGCGGATTTTCCTCTCCTATCCTGCAGCGAACTGGCTGACCGGATTGCATCTGATTTTGGCCTGACCTTCGACGCCCAGACGGTGCGGCTCAAGTTAAAGGAATACGAGCTTCTCGGACTGCTGGTCTCCGAAAAAAGGCAGAAGTCTCTCTGCTACCGTCTTGCACCTGCATCGGTTCTGGACCGGCCGGAGTTTACTCCCCTCTTCGAGCGGCTGATTGCCGCTATCTCTTTCTTTTCAGAGGCGGCGCCCTTTGGATTTGTGGGAAATACCATTCTGGATCGGGAGAACAGGGCCAACACCTGTTTTCAGTTCAAGCACCATTTTATGGTTCACACTCTGGAGGACGGAATCCTCTACCCCATCCTTCAGGCAATCCGCCAGGGAAGTACCCTGGAATTTGAAAACCACAGCAGGCGCAGCCGCCAGGTCAGCCGCATAACGGGCATGCCTCTGCAGATCTTTGCAAGCACCAGGACAGGAAGGCGCTATGTCTGCCTGTATTCTGCAAAAGAGAGCAGGTTTATGACGCTCCGGCTGGACTGCATTGCCCGGGTTCAGGAAGAGCCTGGGGCCGCAAACGGCTGCAGGGAGACTTCCCGCCGGGAAACGTTCCGCCAGGGCAGTCCCCGAGGACAGACCGCCGGGGAGCTTATGGAACTTCTGGAGAAAAACAAGCCCTTCTGCTTTGGCGTGTCCTTTGGCTCAAAAGCCGTCCGTCTGGAGGAGATCTGCCTTCGCCTTCATGTGGATGAACAGACGGAGCCCCATATCCTGGAACGGCTTTACCGGGAAGGAAAGGGCGGAGAGGTGCTCCGAATCCGCAGAAATGAATATCTCTACAGCGGAACTTTTTTTGATGTGAATGAGATGCTCTCCTGGGTGAAAACCTTCACCGGGCGGATCATGGATATCCAGTGCAGCAATGAGGCTGCTGCCGTCAAGGTCATTTCCGACTGGAAAAGCATGTACCGGATGTATGCAGGAGAACGAAACTGCAAAGGCTTCACAGCCGGCGAAAAGAAATGAGAGGTGGGTTCAGATGAGCGGTGATACATCAATTTCTCTGTTTGACAAACTGTACAGCTGCTATTATCTGGCTGTGAGAAGGATTCTGGAGGAGGCGGCCCTGTCTCCTGTCGACGGCCGGCGGATGGCGGAAATCTGCCGTGCCTGCGCTTTTGATGAGAGCGCCCTCTCCATTGTGCCTGCGCTTACCAGGCCGGACGGAGCGTGGAGCGCCCTTCTGTCCGCAGAAGGAGACGGACTTTTTTCCTCCAGCCTTGGCAGCGCCTCCCTGAAGCCTCCTCTCTCCCGCCTGCAGAAGGCATGGCTTAAGGCCATCTGCTCCGATCCCAGATTTCTCCTGTTTTTCAGTGAAGAGGAACGGGACAGACTCTCGGCCGCCCTCGAGGAGGGCGGCCAGGTGACGGAGCTCTACAGGCAGGAGGAGTTCTATTACTACGACCAGTTCCAGGATGGGGATGACTATGAGAGCGTCCTGTACCGGCGTCATTTCGCCACGATTCTGGAAGGGATACTGAACAGACAGATGCTCCGGCTCTCCTACAGGGGAAAGCGGCAGCTCCTGGACACCATGACGGTGTTTCCCGTAAGCCTCCAGTACTCTGCAAAGGATAATAAGTTCCGCCTTCTCTGTATCCGCCAGAAAAACGGTCGCCCAGGGCCCAGATATACCCTGAATGTGGGCAAAATTCTGTCCTGCGGGCTGTGCAGAGAAACTCCTCCTGCAGGCGGCACTCCGGCTGCGTCTGCACCGCCCTTCTCTGCGGCCTCCGGTTCCGGGAGTCCTTTTGT
>JAHZAR010000163.1:3303-3610 GCA_019423835.1 Clostridiales bacterium
ACGGCAGACGCAACTCGCGAGAACGGTGCATGCTGAAATTCGCAGACTATGAAAAGCGCACGGAATATGATGAGAAACGGGGCGTCTATATCTGCTCGATCTGCTATGACATTCAGGATGAAACAGAGCTGATTATTGATCTGCTGAGCTTCGGTCCCGTGATCCGGGTTGTAAGCCCCGATAGGATTGTGCGGCAGATACGGGAAAGAGTGATGAGACAGCATGAATGGCTGTTTGGGGCGGTGGAGTGACGGCAGAGGGGGGATAGGCAGGGCGCCTCCCCTCCTCTTTTGCGATTGGGACAGCT
>JAHZAR010000164.1 GCA_019423835.1 Clostridiales bacterium
CTGCGCCAGAAGAGGAATTTAAGACGGGTAATCAATGCCACCGGGATTGTGCTTCACACGAACCTGGGGAGGGCAAATCTGTCTGAGAGGGCCATTGAGGGAGTCAGTGAGGCCGCAGCTCATTATTCCACGCTGGAATACGATTTAAAGAAGGGAGCCAGAGGATCCCGCCACAGCCATGTGGAGGAGATTATCAAGAAGGTGACAGGCGCAGAGGCGGCTATGGTGGTGAACAACAATGCGGCTGCCACCATGCTCTGCCTGTCCGCCCTTGCAAGGGGGAAGGAAGTGATCGTGTCCAGAGGAGAGCTGGTGGAGATCGGCGGCTCCTTCCGCATTCCGGAGATTATGGAGGAGAGCGGTGCAGTTTTAAGAGATATCGGAACCACAAATAAGACGAAGGTATCTGACTACCGGAACGCTTATGAGGAGGGGATTACAGGGGCTCTTCTCAAGGTTCACACAAGTAATTACCGGATTATCGGATTTACCCAGGAAACTGCGGTTTCCGAGCTGGCGGAGCTTGGAAGGGAATGGAATATTCCTGTTATCTACGACCTTGGAAGCGGTCTGATGAATGACCTGAGCGATTTCGGCATTGACGAGCCCACAGTACAGAGCGCTTTGAGGGACGGTGCAGATGTGGTGCTGTTCAGCGGAGACAAGCTGTTGGGAGGACCTCAGGGCGGCGTGATCATCGGAAAGAAGGAACTGATCGACCGGATGAAGGCCCATCCTCTTGCCAGGGCGTTCCGTGTGGACAAGATGACACTTTCTGCTATGGAGGCTACCTTCTTTGAGTACCTGGACAGGAACACGTGCAGAAAAAATGTGCCGATTCTCCGGATGCTCACCATGGGAAGGGAGGAGCTCCTTGAGAAGGCCGGGCGTTTAAAGACACTCCTGGAGGAGCGGACAGAGAGCTTTGTCTTTACTGTGGAGGCATGTGAGGATCAGGTGGGCGGCGGCTCAGCTCCCGGTGTGATGCTTCCGGGCTATGCGGTTTCCATCAGAAGCGAAGTGATCACGGAGGCAAGGCTGGAACGGCTTCTGAGGAGGGCAGAGCTGCCCGTGATTACCCACGTATTCCATGATGCGGTTTACCTGAATGTCCGCACTATCGAGGACGATGAGTTCCAGTGGATTGCAGAGGCCCTCTGCAGAGCAGAGCATGACAGCACTGAAACAGAGAAGAGGGAAACAGGCGGGGAAGAAGCCTGCCTGGCAGAGACAGAGGCGGACAGGGAGGAATAGCAGGATGCAGAATGTGATTGTTGGAACCGCAGGGCATGTGGATCACGGCAAGACCTGCCTGATCAAGGCGCTCAGCGGGATTGATACAGACAGGCTTAAGGAGGAGAAAAAACGGGGAATTACCATTGAACTGGGTTTTGCAAACCTTTTGGATACGGACGGCGTCCATATCGGCATCATCGATGTTCCGGGCCACGAGAAGTTTGTCAAAAATATGCTTGCGGGAATCGGAGGCATCGATCTTGTGCTTCTTGTAATTGCTCTGGATGAAGGGGTCATGCCTCAGACGGTGGAACATTTTGAGATCCTCAAAATGCTGCAGATCCGCCAGGGAATTATAGTCCTGACCAAGTCTGACACAGTGGACAGCGACTGGGCGGATATGGTTGAGGAGGATGTGAATGAACTGGTAGAGGGCAGCTTCCTGGAGCAGGCCCCCCGCATCCGCGTGTCATCCTACACCGGGGAGAACATTGATACATTAAAGCAGATGATTATCGACATGGCAAAGAAAACCGGAAAGCGCAGGGAGGAGGCAGAGCTGTTCCGCCTTCCCATTGACCGGGTGTTTACCATGGAGGGCTTTGGAACCGTTGTCACAGGCACTCTGATTGAGGGGATGTGTGAAACGGGACAGGAGGTGATGGTCTATCCCCAGGAAAGGCTTTTAAAGATCAGAGGAGTGCAGAGCCATGGACAGAAGGAGGAAAAGGCCTTCGCAGGACAGAGGACAGCTATCAATCTGGCAGGCATCAAGAAGGAGGAGCTGAGCAGGGGAGAGGTGCTGGCTTACCCCGGCTCTCTGGTAAACAGTACCATGGTGGATGCGACGCTGAGACTGTTTGGCTCTACACAGAGGAAGCTCAAAAACGGTGACCGTGTGCATTTAAGCTATGGCTCGGCCCAGGTGATTGGAAAGGTGATCCTGCTGGATGCCGACGTGATTGAGGCGGGGCAGGAAGCTTTTGTTCAGCTTCGCTTTGACGAACCCATCTGTGTCAAGAGAAATGACAAATTTATCGTCCGCTTCTATTCTCCTGTGGAAACCTTCGGCGGCGGAACCGTGCTGAATCCGGCTGCTGATAAGCATAAGAGAGGACAGGAGGCAGTGATCGACTCCCTGCGCCTGAAAAAGACGGGAACAGACATCGAGGTGCTGGAACAGATGGTGAATGAGGAGAGCCGCAGATTTCCGGAGCCGAAGGAGCTGGCAGCCTGGATGGATCTGACGGTGTCTGAGGTGGAAAAGCTGCTGGATACCCTCAGAAATAAAAAGAAAATCCTTCACCTGAATGATGGCAGCTTTGTGGGGAAAACCTACTGGGAGCGTGTCTCTGAGACTGCCAGGGAGATTCTGGCCCAGTTTCACCGGGAAAATCCCATTGTGGGGGGCATGGATCGGGAGGAGCTTAAGAGCCGGCTGGCCGAGAGACTGCACCTTCAGAGTATGAAGAAGGCGGAAACTCTGATAGCAGAGCTTGAAAAGAGAAAGGTGATTTCCATTCAGGGAAGCATTGTCTCTGTGGCAGGCTTTACAGTCAGCTATTCTGATGAGGCGTCGAGAATGGTTTCCGATCTGGAAAACATCTACAAAAAGGCGGGAATCGAGGTTCCGTCTACAGAGGAGCTGGTAAACGCCTATAAGGATAAAAAGCAGGCCAAACAGGTGCTGGCAGAGCTCACCAAGCAGGGCGTTCTCGTAAAGGCCGGAGCCGGAGTTCTGATGCACAGGGAACACTGGGATCGGGCTCTGGGCGTGCTGAGAGACTACCTGGGCTCCCATCCTGAAATTACGCTGGGAGAATTCAGAGATTTGCTTGGTACCTCAAGAAAATATGCGGTGATGCTGCTGGAGACCTACGACCAGCTGAAGATCACAAAGAAGGTGGGGGACGCAAGAATCCCGGGAGGAAAATAGGAAGCCTCCGGCCTTCTGCCTAAAGCAGCCAGTCGGGCGGCCGTGAAAAAGCTATGTATTCCAGAGACAAAAGAAGGGGACAGGAGTGGGAATCGGTCTGTCCTTTCTTTTCCTCTGGTTCATAGAATATACATCCTATAAGGGGGAGATAAGAAATGAATAACAGTAACTTAACAACAAGGCTCGGTCTGGGAGTGATCCTGGGGATTGCAGCAGCGGCACTGGCGTTTCTGGGGAATCCGGCCAACATGGCGCTCTGTATTGCCTGCTTTATCCGGGATACAGCAGGCTCTATGAAACTGCACTCTGCAGCGATTGTCCAGTATTTCAGACCGGAGATCGTGGGGATTGTGTGCGGAGCGTTTCTGATTTCCGTTGTCACAAAGGAGTATCGCTCCACATCAGGGTCTTCACCGATGATCCGCTTCCTGCTGG
>JAHZAR010000165.1:0-3240 GCA_019423835.1 Clostridiales bacterium
GATGTGCGCCTGTCCGCGTTCAACGTTTTTCTTTACACGCTTTTTTGTCACTTTCTTAGCAGTTGACACTTTTTTAGCCATTTTAAACTAACCTACTTTCTCTGATATTGAATCCTGTTAAACTTTCTGTATCACCTAACCTGATTCATGTTTACAGTGTTACTTAATTATTTCTTCTTGTTTGCTACTGTCTTCCTTGGTCCCTTACGTGTTCTCGCATTGGTCTTTGTCTTCTGACCGCGAACCGGAAGGCTCTTTCTGTGACGGATTCCTCTGTAGCATCCGATCTCCTGAAGTCTCTTGATGTTCATGGCGATCTCTCTTCTTAAATCACCCTCAACCACCTGAGTGTCAGCGATGATCGCTGCCAGTTTCTTAACCTCGTCGTCTGTCAGATCCTTAACACGTGTGTCAGGATTCACGCCAGCCTCTGCGAGAATGCGGTTGGAACTTGATCTACCGATACCGTAGATGTAAGTTAAACCGATCTCGACACGTTTTTCTCTTGGTAAATCAACACCTGAAATACGAGCCATGTGTTTAGTACACCTCCATTAGTTTTTCTTTCATTCAATCCACAAGTATTGCTAAATGCTTGATTCATATGAACAACTTATCCTGGTGGTTCACATGAAAAGCGGTGTGCGAAAAAATCAGGCAGACTATTTATCAGCCCTGTCTTTGTTTGTGCTTTGGATTTTCACAGATTACTCTGATACTGCCTTTTCTCTTGATGATCTTGCATTTTTCGCAAATTGGTTTAACCGATGATCTAACCTTCACAGTAATTCTCCTTTCCGTAATAGTCCGTCCACCTAAGGACACACAACGCGCAGTTTGTTGCATATTGCAGTCCTCAAATGCGGGCCTACAGGTACATCTATCAAACAGTCTATCCTCTCTCTGCCTGGGTTCACAGCTTCAAAAGGGCAGATCTATTCTGATGCCTCAACAAAGTTCGCTAGAGCATTATAACACTTATTTTTATAGATTGCAAGCGGATCTTTGCTTAAATTTCCTTGTTTTTACGGGATTTTCCGGTATCTGGAGACAGCCCGGGAAGGGGAGCCTGCAGAGGAAGTGCAGAGGGATGCGGCGGGAAGAGACAGAGGACGGGTCGGAGGCACGAGTGAGAAAATTTTGTTCCAGCGAAGTCACAAAATTTTCTCACTCGTGCCTCCTTCCGCTGCTGTGCTGCCCTCTTTCGGCTGAGCACAGAATTTTCTGCCGCCGTGTTCTCCTGAACCGTTTTTCCTGGGTATTTCTCCCGATCTGTTCCGCTGGGCCGCCTTTCCCCATCTCTCTCTTTTTTCTTCCCCCCAGAAAAACAGAAGGAATGTCCCGGAAGGCAGAAGAAAGGTGCGGATTTTGTGACTTCGCTGGAACAAAATCCGCACCTTTCTTCTGCCGTACCACCATTCCCTCCGTATCTTTTCTCTATCTCTACTTATCCCTCCAGATAATGCGCCCCTTGGAGAGATCGTAAGGGGACATTTCCAGTGTTACCCGGTCGCCCGGCAAGATTCTGATATAGTTCATACGGAGCTTTCCGCTGATGGTTGCAAGCACCTTATGGCCGTTTTCCAGCTCTACCTGGAACATGGCGTTGGGGAGCTTCTCCACAACGGTTCCCTCAATCTCAATTACGTCTGCTTTGGACATTATACTCTACCTCCCGGCTAAATTTCTCTCTTTTTTCCAGTTTCTGATAAAGAGGCGGATTTCTTCATTTACTGTGGGACGTCTGCCAAGAATCGCCTCTGTCAGCCCTGCCTCTGAAAAATGTGTCGGCTGCACATGTTTTTTCTTCTTTTTCTTGGGCTTTTCCACAGGGCGCAGCTTTCCGTCCGACAAGTAAACATATTCCGGTGTTTCCTCTGTTATGATAAAAAAGCTGTCCTTGTCATGTCCCGCAAGGGAACGGACAAGGCTTCCGACTTTATATTCTGCCATGTTTCACCTCAAAAGTCAAGACGGCGGCGTCCGCCGTCTGTTCCTGTCAGCGCAGAGACAAGATCTCCGGCTCATCCTCGGTTATCAGGATTGTGTTCTCATAGTGGGCTGAAAGAGAGCCGTCGTCTGTCACAACGGTCCAGTCATCATCCAGCCATGCAACTTCACAGGAGCCCTCGTTGATCATCGGCTCGATGGCCAGAGTCATGCCTGGCTGCAGAAGAATTCCCTTCCTGCGCCTTCTGAAATTCGGAATTTCCGGATCCTCATGCAGGTGGGAACCGATCCCGTGTCCCACCAGATCCCGGACTACTCCATATCCAAAGCTCTCAGCATAGGCCTGAATGGCTGTGGAAATATCGTTCAGGTGATTGCCCGGCTTCGCGAACCTGATTCCCTCAAAAAAGCTCTGCCTTGTCACCTCAATCAGCTTCCTGGCCTCCGGGCTTATCTCTCCGATCCCGTGGGTCCTGGCTGCGTCGGAGTGGTATCCCTTGTAAATCACTCCCGCATCCAGGCTGACAATGTCGCCCTCGTCGATGATGTGATCCCTGTGGGGGATTCCATGTACCACCTCGTCATTGACAGACACGCAGATGGAAGCCGGATAGCCGTTATAATTCTTGAAGGAGGGGATGCAGCCGTAGCTGCGGATGATTTCCTCTCCCAGCCGGTCAATGTCAAGGGTTGACATGCCGGGCCTGAGAGCCTTCGCAAGCTCCTCGTGGGTGATGGCGAGAATCCTTCCCGCCTCCCTCATCAGTTCTATCTCCCTGGGAGATTTAATGGTCACTGCCATAGTATCTGCTCCTGAAATTATAATCCTGTAAACTGTAACTGTCTGGTCATGCAGCGCATGTACAGAATATGCGGCTGCCGCCCAGAGCGCTGTCCTCAGGCACGGCGGCTGCCGCACACAGGCTTATCCGAGAATTTTTACAATGCTCCCGAATACCTGATCCATATTCTGTGTGCCGTCTACGGAGACAAGAACTCCTGCCTTCTTATAGTAGTCGATTAACGGCTGTGTCTGCTCATGGTAAACCGCCAGGCGCTTCTGCACGGTTTCCGGCTTGTCGTCATCCCTGAGAACCAGCTTTGCGCCGCACTTGTCGCAGATTCCCTCTGCCTTCGGCGGAGCAAACTGGACATGGTAGGTAGCGCCGCAGGTGATGCAGGCCCTGCGCCCGCCCATTCTCGATACGATGTTCTCATCCGGCACATCCACGTCAACTGCATAGTCAATTTTCTGGCCCATTTCCTCCAGAGCCCTTGTCAGGCTCTCTG
>JAHZAR010000165.1:3250-3532 GCA_019423835.1 Clostridiales bacterium
CCAGCACATAACCGTTCACGCAGTCCTCCTTCTTGATTCTGTCGAGGAGCATTCCGATTGTCACCTCATCCGGAACCAGAAGTCCCTGATCCATGAACTCCTTCGCCTTCATACCAAGCTCTGTCCCCTCCTTGATATTTGCTCTGAAGATATCTCCGGTGGAAATGTGAGGAATCCCGTATTTCTCCGCAATCCTCTTCGCCTGTGTTCCTTTTCCCGCCCCTGGTGCGCCTAACATGATAATCTTCATAAGATCCGCCTCCCGTGATAAAAAATACCCTG
>JAHZAR010000166.1 GCA_019423835.1 Clostridiales bacterium
CCGGCTCTTTCGGGAAAGGTGACGCTGGGAGATTATCTGGAAATCGGGTACTTTGAACAGGAGATGGCACCTGGAAATACGACTACCTGCATTGAGGAGATCTGGAAGGAGTTCCCGTCCTACACCCAGTATCAGGTGCGCTCCGCTCTTGCTAAATGCGGGCTGACGACGAAGCACATAGAGAGCCAGGTGAGAGTCCTGAGCGGAGGAGAGCAGGCAAAAGTAAGATTATGTAAATTAATAAACAGGGAGACGAACATTCTTCTGCTGGATGAGCCAACAAACCATCTGGACGTGGACGCCAAGGAGGAGCTGAAGAGAGCCCTCCGTGAATACAGGGGGAGCATCCTTCTCATCTGCCATGAGCCGGAGTTTTACAGTGATGTGGCCACCAGGGTGTGGGACTGCAGGGAATGGAGCCTGAAGCTGTAGACAGGAAAAAGAACGGCGCAGGAAAACCGGGGGAGGTGCGTACATATGAAGAAGAAAATCTGTCCAGTCTGTGAGAGAGAGCTGACGGCAGCCGGATACTGCCGCCTGTGCAGGAGGCTGGTGCTTAAGCCTCTGGTGCGGGACATTGACTATTATCTCAATGAAACCAGCCCGGACGACCGGACCCTTCTCAACCAGAAGAGGCTTGATGAAGCAAACGGTCTGGAACAGGAAGGGGAAATCGATCTGCATGAAAAGATGGCGAAGGTGTACCAGAGCGTGAGAAGGCAGGCAGAAAGCCTGTCCAAGGGAGGGACGTTTTCCCTTTCCGGCGCGGAAAAGAGGACGGAGAAGGGGAGAAAAAAGAGTCAGGAAGCCAGACCGGTGCATGAAAGTCCTGGAATTTCCCAAAAAGGGAAAGCCCGTGTGAAGCCAGGCGGTTCTTACAGTTCAGGGGAGAAAAAGAAGGGGCGCACAGTCTGCGTTGTCATAGCCATAGTGGTTTGTTTAAGTGCCATTGACCTTTTTTTTGAGGCGGCAGGCAGGATGGTTGACCAGCTGACGGAAGCTCACCAGGAAAAAGCGGCGGCTGAATGGAGCCAGGAAGACAGCGCTTTTCAGGAGCCGGAGTACGGTTATAGAGTAACAGAGCTTGATGAGGAAGAGGTAAAGGCGGCAGGGATTCGATGCGGCGGGGAGGAACATTTTTCCTGCAGTATCACCGATCTGGACAGGCGGCTGGAGGAGGCGTTCTCCCAGCTTGGCCTCCAGGCTGAAAAAGAGGAGTATACGGATAATTACATAATAGATTCAGACGGAGGCTCCTATGAATTTTATGATACCTGCATTTACTGCAGTGTACTGGATGAAAACGGAGAGGAGCGTCTGTCCGTCCTCATAAACGGCGATACAGTTACAGGCGAGGTCCATCGTGTATCCATCAGCACTGTCTCACCGGATGACAGAGAAACGGCGGCGGAGATTCTCCGGCAGCTGGCAGATTTTGCAGCAGGAGAAGAGGGTACCGTAAAGCAGGAAGAGATTCTGGAGGCTGTGGGTTCCGAAAACGAGCTGAGCCGTCCTGCGTATAATTATATCATTTACGTTTATGATTATGAAGGAGAAGGACTGGGAGGCAGCCTGATGCCTCTGCAAAACTGGGAGGAAGTGGGCGGAGCGGAGACTTTCTGATAAGGAAGACGAGGGAAGCCAGACAGAAAAAGGACAGCGGGAAAGAGACAGATACAGGAGGCAGGATGAAAAAACTATTACTACTTTCGACGGGAGGCACCATCGCTTCGGTGATGACAGAAAACGGGCTTGCCCCGGCGGCATCGCCGGAGGAGCTTTTAAGCTATATACCGGAGGCTGGAAAATTCTGCCGGATATCGGTAAAGCAGCTCTTTAGTCTGGACAGCACGAATGTACAGCCGGAGCACTGGATTCGCATCAGTGAGGAGATCCGGGAGGAGTACGAAGACTATGACGGGTTCATTGTAACCCACGGAACCGACACCATGGCCTACACGGCGGCGGCTCTGTCCTACCTGATTCAGAACCCGGAAAAGCCCATCATTCTCACCGGGTCCCAGAAGCCAATCAGCGTCCCCATTACGGACGCCAGGAAAAATCTGATGGACAGCCTGCGCTTTGCCTCCAGAGACGGGGTGCGGGGCGTCTATCTGGTATTTGACGGGAAGGCCATTCTGGGAACCAGGGCCAGGAAGATCCGCTCCAAGAGCTACAGCGCCTTTGAGAGCATTAATTACCCGGTGGCAGCCTTTATAGACGAGAGCCGCATTATCCGGTACGTAGATGGGGAGAGCCGGGCGGGGGAGACCGTTTTTTATGATAAGCTGAATCCAAGAGTATTTGTGCTCAAGCTGATCCCCGGAATCGAGCCGGAGATCCTTCAGTATATCGGAGAGAGGTACGATGCGATCATCATTGAGAGCTATGGGGTGGGGGGAATCCCGTTTTACAATAAACGAAATTTCCTGAGCGGGCTGGAGGCCCTGACTGAGAAAGGAAAAATTGTTGTGATTGCCACCCAGGTGATGCTGGAGGGAAGCGACGCCGAGGTCTATGAGGTGGGCTACCGGGCAGTCAACCATTACAATGTGCTTCAGGCTTACGATATGACAGTTGAAGCTGCGGCTGTGAAGCTGATGTGGATTATGGGACAGTCAACGGAGTTTGAAACCGTGAAGAAAATGTTTTATACAAGGGTGAGCCAGGATATTCTGGTGGGGCCTGAATGGTAGCTGTTCTGCCGTCCCGGCTGCGGCGGAGCGGAGCAGGAAAGCGGGACAGACAAAATGCCCGCCGGTTTTCCGGCGGGCATTTTGCAGTATTGGGAATGGTAGGTATATATAAAAAAGAAATTGGCTTTAGGGGGGCCGGACGGCTTCTGCCGTCCGGTATGAGTATGAAAAAGCTTTTATTATTTCAAGCAATACTTGAAACAAAGGCCTGTTATCCTTTCGGATAACATACTTAGATTATAGGGGGAAAATGTGACTAAAATGTGTCAGTATCATAAAAAAAGAATAAAGATCATAAAAAAACAAAAAACCCTTTGAAAACAGGTAAAAATTGTATATAATAGTAAATGGTATAGTTTGCTTATACACAGATGACAGTGCAAAAGCTGACGCTGCCTGAGGGGGCGCAGCTTTTTAGATAGCCAGAAAAACATCTACATGAAGGGTTGACTGGCAGCCGGACAGGAGAGCGGATGCAGAACTGTCCGTTTTGTTCTGGATGAATGGGAGAGAAACAGGAGGAAGAACAACTATGATGATGTCTAATGACATTGGAATTGACCTGGGTACGGCCAGTATCCTTGTGTATATCAAGGGTAAGGGCGTTGTGCTGAAGGAGCCATCCGTAGTTGCGATTGACCGCGACACAAACAGGATCATGGCGATCGGAGAAGAGGCCCGCCTGATGATCGGAAGAACGCCGGGCAACATTGTGGCAGTCCGTCCGCTCCGCCAGGGTGTGATCTCCGACTATACAGTGACAGAGAAAATGCTGAAATACTTTATCAATAAA
>JAHZAR010000167.1 GCA_019423835.1 Clostridiales bacterium
TGGGAACCATTGTCGCGGAGATCCACAAGACCGGGTTTTGGGGTGGCCGAAACCTCGTCAATGAGGGCTGTCCTGGCAGACTGGAGGATACGGTTCAGAAAGCTGTCCTCAAAAATGAGACGTCTGACGCAGGCTGTCAGTTCTTCCAGCGAGTGGCGGCGGCTTCTGGCGCAGGCCTGGGCCGGCTCTGAGCAGAGGAGGCAGCGGCGTCCGGGAAGCCCGATTTCCTCTCTGGAAACTTTGCTTCTGTCTGTTCTGATAATGTCGATGTCATAGAGCCTTCCGGCCGGCTCTGCCTCCTCCACTGCCGAGGTAATGCGCTTAAGCTCCTCCGGCGTCCCCTCTGCACAGAAGAGCAGCTCAAGACCTGTATTCTCTCTTATACTCTCCTGTGACACGATGGAGATTCCGGCGTCAAAGAGTGCCCGCTTTACAGCCTGCACACCCCGCTCGAAAAAGCCGGGAACCCCGTTAAACACCTTGACAGGCCCCGGTATGTTCAGGGTAAAGCTCACCACCGGAAGGCCGTACAGGCCGATGAGCTTTTCCTGGACGGCGGCCCGCCGCTCTCTGGCATTCATCATATCCTCGACGGTAACTTCATGGAAGCGGAGTGTTTTCTCCGCGCTTGTATGGTCTGTTTTCATAAAATCTCCTGAAAGTGTGAGTGCGGAAAATACCCGCCTGTTAAGATCAATCTCTCCTATTATAATGAAACTTTCATAGAAGCACAACCTTTTTCCGGCCACTTTTCTGCAGGCACGGATAGGCTTTTCCCTATGCTTTTCATAGGCCTTTATGTATTTGCCCTTGCGGAAGGCCGGTGATACCATAGCAGTATCAGATGCAGCGTACTGCACAGATTGGATCTGCAAAGGAGGAAATGCCATGAAAATTGAGAGAGCGGCAGTTGCCGGAACCCTGGAGTCCAGCGACGCGCAGATTACAGTAGAACCGGGAGCAGGGGGAATTGAGCTGTCCATTGAGAGCAGCGTGATTCATCAGTTTGGGAAGCAGATCAGAGCGGTGGTTCTGGAAACCCTGGAACGGCTGGAGGTGACGGACGCCCGCGTGACGGTAGTAGATAAGGGGGCCTTAGACTGTACCCTCAAGGCCAGGGTAGAGTGCGCCGTATACCGGGCAAACGGTATCTCGGAAAATCTTCCATGGGGAGGTGTGATCCGGTAATGAGTCATCCGAATAAAAAACGCCTGAGGCGTTCCATGATGTTTTTAAACTGCCAGAAGCCGGGGCTCATCAAGGATCCGTATATTTACGGCCCTGATTCCATTATGCTGGATTTGGAGGACGCAGTGGCGGAAAACCAGAAGGACGCGGCCAGATATTCTTTGTTTCATGCCCTGAAGGAGATCGACTACCGCGGTGTGGAGCGGGTCGTCCGCATCAATGGACTGGACACTCCCCACTGGAAGGAGGATATCCGCGTCTGCGTGGCCGGAGGGGCAGACACCATCCGGATAGCCAAGACAGAGCGGGCAGAAGACGTCCGGGTGGTGGAGGAGCACGTGCTGGCGGCAGAGAGAGAATTTGGCCGGCCGGAGGGCAGCACCCTTCTGATGGCTGCTCTGGAATCCTGCCGGGGTGTGCTGAATGCTCTGGAGATCTGTGAGGCTTCTGACCGCCTGATCGGAATTGCCCTGTCCGGCGGCGATTACACAAAGGACCTGCAGACGGTGATCACCGGTACGGGAGTGGAACTTATGGGGGCCAGACAGCACATGATCATGGCTGCCCGGGCTGCAGGCGTCCAGTGCTTTGACACCGTATTCACGAACCTGGACGACATGGAAGGGTTCGCAAGGGAAACAGAGATGATTAAGCGCATGGGCTTTGATGGGAAATCACTGGTCAATCCGCGGCAGATAGCAGTCGTTCACCAGATTTTTACTCCGACCCAGAAAGAGATCATCTTTGCCGAAAAGGTAGTCAGGGAGATTGACGAGAAGAAGGCAAAGGGAATCGGTGTGTTTACCGTTGACGGAAAGATGATAGACATTGCCTTCTATGACGGGGCAAGGAGAACTCTGGCCCTGGCAAAGGCGTCAGGCGTTTATGAGGGGGATTTGTAAGATGATCAATAAAGCAGGCAGAGAGATACCGGAAGAAATCTTAAAGGCTACTGGAAAGAAGCCCTTTGAGGGCGCATATGCCTACGACAATTATGAGTACAAAAAAGCGGCTCCCACGGTGCGGGCCCTGTCTGACCCGAGACGGTCGAAGAGGGTGGACTCCATCCGGGAGGCCCTGGAAAAATGCGGGCTTCGCGACAACATGACACTTTCCTTCCACCGTGATTTCCGTGAAGGCGACGCTGTGCTGAACATGGTCATGGAAGAGGTTCACCGGATGGGAGTAAAAGGCGTCACCATCTGCGCCAGCTCCCTGGGAAAGGCCAATGATGCGATTGTGCCCTACATCGAGGACGGCACGGTAACAGGTATCCAGTCCTCCGGCGTGCGGGGGAAAATCGGTCAGGCCATCTCTATGGGAAAGCTTAAAGATCTGGCGATTATGCGGTCCCACGGCGGCCGTGTGCGGGCCATTGAGTCCGGCGAGGTGCACATTGACATAGCCTTCATCGGCGCGCCCACCTGCGACGAGTACGGCAACTGCCGGCCAAACGGCGGAAAGAGCGACTGCGGCGTGCTTTCCTATGCTATGGTGGACGCCCAGTATGCGGACAAGGTTGTGGCAGTTACAGACTGTCTGGTGCCCTTCCCCAACATTCCGGCCAGCATCTCCATGACAAATGTAGACTACGTCTGCGTGGTGGATGCCATTGGAAATCCGGCTAAGATCGCCACGGGAGCGGCCAAGCCAACCACGGATGTGAGAAAGCTGATGATGGCTGATTACTGCACCCAGTTCGTAATTCACACTCCCTATTTCAGGGACGGCTTCTCCTATCAGACGGGAGTGGGAGGAGCGTCCATCGCCTCCACGATTTCTCTCGGGAAAATCATGGAGGAGAGAGGGATCACTATGGGTCTGGGCCTGGGAGGTATTACAACACCCATGTGTGAACTTCTGGAAAAGGGACTCATAAAAACGCTGGTGGACACCCAGGACTTTGATCTGGGAGCCATTGAGTCCATCAGGAAAAATCCGAATCATGTGGAGATCTCCGCGTCTGAGTATGCAAACCCTTTTAACAAGGGGGCCTATGTCAACAAGCTGGATTTTGTGATCCTGGCCGCCCTGGAGGTGGATGTGAATTTCAACTGCAATGTGGTGACCGGCTCTGACGGAGTCATTACCGGGGCCCAGGGAGGACATCCGGATACAGCAGCAGGCGCCAAGTGCACCATTGTCATCACTCCTCTTTTGCAGGGCAGAATACCGGCTGTCTGCACGGATGTGACGACGGTTACGA
>JAHZAR010000168.1 GCA_019423835.1 Clostridiales bacterium
AGGATGCGGAATGCTTGCCGGGATTTACATGGCGCAGAGGGATGCACGCAGAAGAGGCCAGGATCCGGAGCTCTACCTGGATTTTGCCCTGTATGCGATTATCTTTTCCATCATAGGAGCCAGACTGTACTATGTTATTTTTGACTGGGATCTCTATAAAAATGATCCGATCCAGATTTTTAATCTGCGGGGAGGCGGGCTGGCTATCTACGGAGGAATTATCGGGGCCGTCCTGACGCTGATTGTATTTTCAAAAGTCAAAAAAACTTCGTTTTTTTCGATGGCGGACAGCGGATGTATCGGACTGGTGACAGGGCAGATTATCGGACGGTGGGGGAATTTTTTCAACTGCGAGGCCTTTGGCGGCTATACAGATAATCTGTTCGCAATGAGAATGAAAATGTCTCTTGTAAATCCTTCTATGATTTCAACGGAGCTTCTCAATCACAAAATAGTGGAAAATGGGGTGGAGTATATTCAGGTTCACCCGACCTTTCTCTATGAATCGCTCTGGAATGTAGGAGTCCTGATTTTTCTGCTGTGGTACCGAAAGAAAAAAAGGTTCAATGGAGAGGTGCTTTGGATGTATCTTCTGGGATATGGACTCGGACGCGCCTGGATAGAAGGGCTTCGCACCGATCAGCTTCTGTTCTTTGGCACGGGTATTCCTGTATCCCAGGCATTGTCGATGATTCTGGTGGCTGCCTCGGCAGCCGTTATCATCTGGAAACGGTCACGGTTAAAAACAGGGATAAAAGGAGAATAGAAATGGCAAATGCAAAAGAGGAGTTAGTGGAGAAAATCGAGAGGGTTAGGAAGAAGATGGATCTCTGTATCGAGCACAGAGAAGAGTACCGGAAGATATATGAGTACAGCGTGGAACTTGACGAGCTGCTGAATCAGTATATTGTGGCCGGATATTAAGAAGGAATGATTCTCGGAGATTCTTAAACACATATTGCAACAAAGCCGCATGCAGGCGCTGCCGTTATGGCAGCGCCTGTTTTGCATATCCGGGATGAAGCCGAAAACAGCTCCGGTTCCGGCCGGCATCAGACATGCCCCATGAAGGAGGCGTCCGCCTGCTGACCAGATAAAATGTGGTGAAAATTCAGCTAATTTTCCAACTGGAAGAAATTGCCAGCCGGATCTTTGCAATTTACATAATTTTTTTTGAAAAATTCCTTGCTATTTTTTTTCGTATGTACTACTATTATAAATACAAAGTGGTAGAAAGTGGCGGAAAGTGGGGCCTAGTGGGGCGCCATGGAGGCCGGGTGGCGGTTTCGGCCAGCAGGTGGTTTTATGTTCAAAGGAGAGTACAGTCATACAATAGACGCCAAGGGGCGTCTGATTATGCCATCGAAATTCAGAGAACAGCTGGGAGATGAATTTGTCGTGACAAAGGGACTCGACGGCTGTTTATTTGTGTATGACAATTCTGAGTGGACTGCCTTTGAGGAGAAGCTGCGGGCACTGCCGCTGACCAACCAGAATGCCAGAAAATTTACGAGATTTTTTCTTGCCGGAGCCTCGGACTGTGAGGTGGACAGGCAGGGAAGAATCCTGATCCCGGCTGTGCTCAGGGAGTTTGCTCATCTGGAAAAAGAGGTGACTCTGGTGGGGGTGGGAAGCAGAATTGAGATCTGGAACCGGGCACTCTGGGAAGAAAAGAATGTCTATGATGATATGGAGGACATTGCCGAAAATATGGAGGGACTGGGAATATGACATTTTCACACACATCTGTCCTTTTGTACGAAACGGTGGACAGCCTGAACATCAGGCCGGACGGCATTTACGTGGACGGAACCCTCGGCGGGGGAGGACATGCCTCCCTGGTGCTCAGCCGGCTGGGGGAGAGAGGAAGGCTGATTGGACTGGATCAGGACGCGGATGCCATTGCGGCGGCAGCAGAGAGGCTGAAGTGCTATGGAGAGAGGGCGACAGTGATCCGGACAAACTACGAGAATATCAAGGAGGCCCTGGCCTCTCTGGGAATTTCAAAGGTGGACGGTATTTACCTGGATTTGGGAGTTTCCTCCTACCAGCTTGACACGGCTGAGAGAGGCTTCACATACAGGGAAGACGACGCTCCCCTGGACATGCGGATGGATCAGAGACGGACAGAGACGGCAAAGGATATCGTAAACGGCTACAGCGAGATGGAACTTTACCGGATTATCCGGGACTACGGGGAGGACCGGTTTGCCAAAAATATAGCAAAGCATATCGTAAAGGCCAGACAGGAGAAAGAGATTGAGACGGCAGGGGAGCTGACGGAGATCATCAAGGCAGCGATTCCGGCAAAAATCAGGGCTACAGGAGGACATCCGGCGAAGCGGACGTTTCAGGCAATCAGGATAGAGCTGAACCGGGAGCTGCAGGTGCTGGAAAATTCCATCGACACAATGAGCGAGCTTCTGAATCCGGGAGGAAGGCTCTCTATCATCACCTTCCACTCCCTGGAGGATCGGATTGTAAAAAACAGATTCCGCATGAATGAGAATCCCTGCACCTGTCCGCCGGAATTTCCAGTGTGTATGTGCGGCAGGAAAAGCAGGGGACGCGTGGTGACGCGAAAGCCCATTTTACCTTCTGATGAAGAACTCTCGGCAAATAAGAGATCAAAGAGCGCCAAGCTGAGAGTGTTTGAAAAGGCAGGAGATCAGAGGCAGTAAACCGGAGGCTTTCCGGGTTTTGATATGTGAGGAGGAGAAACCATGGCTGCAAGAAAACGGACTGTATATGAAACGTATACGGATGGAAATACGGTGAGAAAGGTCAGACGGATGCCGCAGGAACGTGAAAGACGTCAGACAGAGGAGCAGCGCAGGCGGCAGGCACAGTCAGAGATCAGACGCAGCCATATGGTGAGGAGAAACAGAGAGAAGGCTCTCAGGCTGGATGCCCCCTATGTGCTGGCTTTAACTGTGGCAGCGATTCTCACGCTGGCTATCTGCATGCAGTACCTTCAGCTTCGGGCATCTATCACTGCGAGAATCGGTAATATCGAGAGCCTGGAACAGGACGTGGAGGCATTGAAGGCCGAAAACGATGCGCTGGAAACAAGCATCAATACATACGTGGATCTGGATCATATCTATGATGTCGCTACAAAAGAGCTGGGCATGGTCTATGCAAATAAGGATCAGATTCTTTTGTACGATAAAACAGAAAGCGAGTATGTAAGACAGTATGAAGACGTCCCAGAACACGAATAACAGGCAGCCATTCAGAAAATACATGCAGGAGAAGCTGGCAATTACCGTACTGGTAATGATGCTG
>JAHZAR010000169.1 GCA_019423835.1 Clostridiales bacterium
TACCTTGCTAGCTGCCAGATGTCCAAATGGTGTTAAGTCCATTACCTCCTGTACGCTGGACTCGCACAGCATAGCGCATACAGTCTGACGACAGGCATAAATATCAGAATGATCGCCGAAAATATTTAATGCATGAGTAGCAACGGCACGTGCAGATACGTTGAATACGCCCGGAAGCTGCTCACCTGCAATCTTATACAGGTTCGGGATCATCAGTAAAAGTCCCTGGGAAGCTGTGTAGGTGGTTGTTAAAGCACCTGCTACCAGAGAACCATGTACAGCACCTGCTGCACCGGCCTCAGACTGCATCTCAGTGATCTGTACCTTCTGTCCGAAGATGTTTGTTCTTCCGTCTGTTGCCCACTCATCTGTGGCTTCTGCCATAGGAGAAGAAGGGGTAATCGGATAGATGGCTGCAACATCTGTGTATGCGTAGGAAGCATGAGCTGCTGCATGGTTGCCATCCATGGTCTTCATTTTTCTTGCCATGTGAATATTCCTCCTATTAAATGTGAAATATTTATGAGATACTTCCCTCTCGGGAATATTTCCTGCTACATATTATACCAAGTTTTTGTTAAAATGCAAACGAAAAAGGGCGATTCCTGCGTACTTAATTAGAAACAATCCGCAAAAGCAAAGGAGAAGCAGGTGCATGCCGCACTGCTTCTCCCTCTAAAGCTTCCGTCTTCCATCTGCCTGGCAGCAGGCCTTTTGGGCAGCGGCATCCGGCTTCTCCTTTTCTTTCCGGATTACAGGATATCTCTGTCCTCCATCAGCATCTGCCAAAACAGTGACCATTTCATCTGTCTCTCTTCTGCTGTACCCTGTACTTCTTCCGGATATCCGTTTTTCCGGATCTGCCTTAGTTTCCCGCAGGGCCTTCTGCCGGTGAGTCCGGGGCTGCCGGCACTGTCGGATTCGGTGTGGGCGTCTGCCCTCCCTCCGGCGCCTGGCTCTCCGGACCTGCCGGAACTGTTTCTCCCGCTGCCGGTCCTTCTCCCGCCGGACTTCCCGGACCTGCCGGATTCTCCGCCGCCTCCGTGGATGCCTGCGGGGTTCCTCCTGCCGCCTCTGTGGATGTCTCGGTACTGTCTGTGGCCGCCGGCTCTGTCGCAGCCTCCGTCGTCAGTACAACGCCTGATGTATTTCTCTTGATAATCGCAGCTTTTCCTCTGTAAACGCTGTTGTGGAAATCAATCCGGCTGATCTCCTTGCCGTCCTTGTAGGTTACAAGGGCTGTACTCCATCTGCTTCCCGGTGTGGGCTGCTTTACAACCTTCTCCTGATCCGGCTGCAGTGTCTGATCCTCCTCGTAAGTCGGAGCCGGCGGATCCAGCTCTGCAGTTTTTTTCGATTCCATGCGTACCTTCACACCGCTCTCCAGTACCGGGATTCCGTAAATCGAACAGGTCACCTTCTGGTCAGAGAAACTGGCCCTGATGGCGACGGGATAATCTGAGTTATTCACAAACCGGAAGTCCGGGCCGCCATAGCTGACCGCCGCATCCTCACCCGGTGTCACGTAGGAGGGCTCATAGCTGTGGGCATGACGCTCCGTACTCTTGAGTCCAGCAAAGATCACTGCATTGTAAAGAGTGGAGGAATCCTGGCACACACCGCCGCCGGGCTCCTGAATAATCTCACCGTTCAGATATGCGGTAGCCGGCTGGTAGCCCTTTTCTGTGGAACGCGGTCCTGTCGTTTCGTTAAATGAAAACTCCTGTCCCGGGTTAATGATTGTTCCGTTAATCGCTTCCGTACAGAGTCTCAGGTTCTGATTTCTGTTTTTATTATTTGTGGCAGTGGTCGTGTAGGTTCCGATCGTGGTATATTTGTCCTCCAGCTGAGCTGCTGTCAGCTCCGGCTCCACCTCCTTCACCTGTGCCTCGATCACAGCCTTATAATCCTTTCTCTCAACAGCTGCCACGATGTCCTGAGCCAGCCTGTCCTGGTCGATGACAGCTCCCTTCGTCCCCTCCTCGAACTCAAACTTTCCAGTCTCCTTATTATAGCCGGAAATACCGCCGTTTTTGGCGACCATGTTCCAGTTTCCTGCAATCAGGGAAGCCTCAGCCTTGGCTGCGTCCAGCAGATTATCTGTGTTGACTTCAAAGGTTGTTTCTGTGCTCCCTCCGTAGATCTCCTCGAGAAGCTCATCTACTCTCTCCTCCATCAGATTTCCGACGGAAGCCTCTTTATCGTTGTATGTCACCTTCATGTCCCAGCCATACTGATCAAGGATCTTCTTTCTCGCTTCCTCCTGAGTCATCCCGTCAATGGAAATGCCGTCCACGGTGATTCCGCCCTCTGCTGCCTCTTTGGCCGGCGAAGTTTCTTCAGTGCTCTCAAGAGCGCCCGCTCCCCCGGTACATCCTCTTACAAGGAGAACCACGGCCAGAATAATTACGATCAGAGCTACTCCATATACAATCCACTGGGTAAAATCGCGGTTTCTGCGCCGTCTTCTGTTATGCATATTTCTGGCGCTGTAGGAATAATTCGCCGTACCATAACCAGAGCGGTTTCTGGATGCGGCGGAATGTGAGGAGCCTCCCCTTCCAGAGCGGGAAGAAGCCTCCCTTCTGCCTCCTGAGTTCGATGTCCTTCTTCTGGAAGAACTTCTGTTTAATTCGCTCATTTTTCTCACCTAAAATCCATAATATTGTATTCTACGCACAAGTATAACACAATTTGTAGAAAATGAAATAACATATTTTCTTAAAATTTTATTTCCGTCGAAATTTTACCTGGAGCCAGATTTGTGATATGATAGATTGTACTATTTGACTAAGGAATGTTACAGAAGCATTACAGCCGCATGACATCCCTCTTCATTCTGTTCACACATTTAGAATTTTTTCGGAGGTATCTGTTTTATGGAATATATCGATCTTCATGTACACTCCAGCGCGTCAGACGGAACCATGACTCCGGCCGAGGTGGTAGACTGCGCTGCCAGGACCGGTCTTTCCGCCATTGCCCTGACCGATCATGACACAGTAGCCGGAGTCGCTCCCGCCCTTGAGGCTGTCAGAATGCGCAGAAGCCAGGGGCTCTCTTCTCCTGAAGTCATCCCGGGGACGGAGCTTTCCTGTCTCTGGGAGCACGGGCAGAAAAAGACGGAGCTTCATATGCTGGGCCTGTTCGTAAACTGTGAAAGCGGCGCTCTCTGTGCCTTCCTGGATGAAATGCTGGCGGCCAGAGAGCGCAGAAACGATGAGATCCTGCGGAGGCTGGCTGACGACCATATTCTTCTCTCCCGCCGGGAGCTGACAGGCG
>JAHZAR010000170.1 GCA_019423835.1 Clostridiales bacterium
GGAAGGAAGCGTACAGAAAAGAACAGAGAATATGCCGAATGCACCTGCATACTATATAGTGTGCAGGATTTTTCTGCACCAGGAGGACTTTCATGAAGCGCTTGTGCGGATTAATGTTATTTTCCATGGGAGCCGGAATGACGCTGATTCTGATCTTTCCCAAGAGCTTCTTCTGGGTGTGTGTGACAGTTGTATGTCTGGTTATTGGCTATAATCTGTTCTGCAGTTAAATAAAACAAGAGACAGGGAGAGAGTTCTTCCGGGATGGAGGGCTGCCGGCAGCAGAGGGCAGGAAAGCACTTGTTCAGCCAGGAGACAGCTCTGTATAAAGACAATTGTATGGAGATGCGCTGCAAAAATATAAAAGAGGAGATAAAATCTTACAGATTTTATCTCCTCTTTTATACGCTGAGCCGCACAGGAATTATGCTCTCTCAACTAAACCGGATCTTAAGCAAGAAGTACATACATACATCTTCTGAGCTCCGCCGTTTACTTTAACTTTAACAGACTTAACATTCGCTTTCCACATTTTGTTAGATCTTCTATGGGAATGACTTACTGCATTACCAAAGTGAGCAGCTCTTTCACAGATTGCACATTTAGCCATGGTTGCACCTCCTCTACCGTTCATCGGATTTTGCGTAAAAATCCACAACAACTGTATAATAGCAGAAAGACGCTGAATTTGCAAGTGAAAAATAAAAATTTGTTTCTTTTTTAATGAAAATAAGTTATAATCACTAATAGCCGGGCAGAGCGTCTGCCGGGAGTGGAACCTCAAATAAGAATGGAGGCTGAGCTATGAAGGGACATATTGACAACAAATTTGGCTCGATTCAGATTGAACCGGAAGTGATTGCGCTGTATGCAGGCACAACAGCCGTAGAGTGCTCTGGTATTGTGGGGATGGCGGCTGTCAGCGTCAAGGACGGATTTGTAAGGCTCTTGAAGAGAGAAAGTCTGACCAAGGGCATCAATGTGGTGATCCGGGATAATGCTATCACCATTGATTTTCATGTAATCGTTTCCTATGGTGTCAGCATTCTGGCTGTAGCAGACAATCTGATGGAAAGCGTGAAATATAAGGTAGAGGATTTGACCGGAATGACAGTGGAACAGATCAATGTGTACGTCGAGGGCGTGCGGGTAATTGACTGATTGTAAGGAGGATACTGCCTGTGGGTATGAAATATATCGATGCCGAGGCCTTAAAGCAGGCGTTTCTGGCAGGAGCAGAGGCGCTGGAGGCCAGGAAAGAATGGATCAATGAGCTGAATGTGTTTCCTGTGCCGGACGGCGATACAGGGACCAATATGACCATGACGATTCTGTCAGCGGCCAGGGAGGTGGCCGCGATTGAGAAACCAGACATGGACCTTCTGGCGAAGGCCATTTCCTCCGGCTCCCTGCGGGGAGCCAGAGGAAATTCGGGCGTGATTCTGTCCCAGCTTTTAAGAGGATTTACGAGGGAGATTTCTGCCTGTGACACCATTGATACAGAATGCCTTGCCAGAGCCTTCCGACGGGGGACGGAAACGGCCTACAAGGCGGTTATGAAGCCGAAGGAGGGAACGATTCTGACTGTAGCCAAAGGGATGGCTGACAGGGCGCAGGAGCTTGCACCGCAGATTGATGATATTCTTGAATTTGCCGGGCGGGTGATCGAGTACGGAGATTACGTGCTGAGCCAGACACCGGAGATGCTGCCAGTGCTGAAACAGGCGGGAGTGGTGGATTCCGGCGGCCAGGGTCTGATGCAGCTTGCCAAGGGCTGTGCAGAGGGCCTGAGGGGAGGAGGACCGTCAAAGGATTCTCCGGCAGACAATTCGGGGGAAAAGAGAGTCCCGCACAGGAAGACAGAAATACCCGGGTCATCCGTGCCGGAGGAAGACTCCATTCAATTTGGCTACTGTACGGAATTTATCATCAACCTGGAAGAGGAATTTGGAGAGGCACAGGAGAACGCCCTCAAACAGTATCTGGAATCGATCGGAGATTCCCTGGTAGTGGTGGCTGACGAGGAGATTGTAAAGGTGCATGTACACACGAACGATCCCGGACTGGCTCTCCAGAAGGCCCTTTCCTTTGGCTCCCTCTCCCGGATTAAGATCGACAATATGCGGGAAGAGCATGAGGAGCGCCTGATCCGGGATGCGGAGCGCGTGGCGCGGGAACAGAAGGAGAGCCAGAAGGAGGCCCGGAGGGTGAGAGAAGAACAGAGCTCCCCTGAGCCCCGCAGGCAGGCCGGGTTTGTCGCTGTCTGCGCCGGAGAGGGACTGGCTGAAATTTTCAGAGGCATCGGGGCTGACTGTGTGATTGAGGGAGGCCAGACCATGAATCCCAGTACGGAGGATATTCTGAAGGCTGTGGAGCAGGTCAATGCGGAGAATGTCTACATTCTTCCCAACAACAAAAATATTATCCTGGCAGCAGAGCAGGCTGCCGGCCTTGTCTCTGACCGGAAGGCAGCAGTAGTCCCATCGCGGACGGTTCCCCAGGGAATCACGGCTCTGATTAACTTTGCCCCGGATCTTCCTGTCGGGGAGAATCTGGAAATTATGGAACAGGAGATGGGAAGGGTCAGAACAGGGCAGATCACCTATGCGGTGAGAAACACTTCCATCGGTGGAAGAGAGATCAGCGAGGGGGATGTGATGGGGCTTGGCGATGACGGTCTTCTCGCCCTGGGAGGCAGTGTGACACAGACAGCCCTTGACACCCTGGAGGCCATGGTGGATGAAGAATCGGAGCTTATCACCATCTATTACGGCGACAGCGTAAAACGGGAGGATGCAGACGCCCTGCTGAGTTCTGCCAGGGAACGGTTTGGGGACTGTGAGATAGAGCTTCACTACGGAGGCCAGCCCGTTTATTATTATATCATTTCTGTGGAATAGGGGAAGCCGGAAACGGCGAAGAAAAAGAATTTCCAGCCTGATATCTGCTGTGCAGCAGAACGGCAGAGGCGAAAGGGCGGGCCCCGGTGTCTGGCAGCAGACGCCGGGGCCTGCTCTGCCAGAAGAGAAGTGTGCTGGAAAGGTGAGGAGACAGGATATGGACAGACAGCCGCTGACAGCAATAAAAGGAATCGGTGAAAAGACGGCCCGACTTTTTTCAAAACTGAATGTAACTACGGTGGATGAACTGCTGCACTATTATCCCAGGGCATATGATGCCTTCCGGGAGCCGCAGGCTATTGGAAGTCTTGTGCCTGAAACCACC
>JAHZAR010000171.1 GCA_019423835.1 Clostridiales bacterium
GGCTCCGATTGGCGGCTACATTGCGGGGACAAAGGAGTGCATTGAGAATGCCTCCTACCGTCTGGGAGCCCCTGGCCTCGGAAGAGAGGTGGGGGCGAGCCTCGGCGTGAACCAGTCTCTGTTCCAGGGCCTTTTCCTGGCGCCGACCGTTACGGCAGGCGCCCTCAAGGGAGCGATTTTCGCTGCCTCCATCTATGAGAAACTGGGCTTTGATGTGGTTCCAAACAGCACAGAGTCCCGCCACGACATTATCCAGGCAGTCACCTTCGGCAAACCGGAGGGTGTGATCGCTTTCTGTGAGGGTATCCAGGCTGCGGCTCCGGTGGACAGCTTTGTGACGCCGGAGCCATGGGATATGCCAGGATACGATTCACAGGTCATCATGGCTGCCGGTGCCTTCATTCAGATGGGCCCATCAAGCCGCCGTATTCTGTTTTCTTCCAGGGCGGCCTGACCTGGTACCATGCAAAGCTGGGAATTCTCATGTCCCTTCAGAAGCTGATTGATGCAGGAATTACGACAATTTAGAGGGAGAATCGGGTAAATTTTTCCACTTTTTTAAGAAATGTTTTAGAAAAAAATAGAAATTCTCATATATACACACCGCAGTGATTATGTTAAAATAGGTTGGATAGAGATGCTGTTTCGTCCGGCTGCCGTATTCTGCGGTGTGCACGTGTGCAGGAGGCTTATTATGGGCAGAGCGAAAAATTTCTGGATTCTTCTTTTGCTTTTAATGGCAGGGATTGTGCTGGGAGGCTTTATCGGAGAGGTGGCTTCCGGCTTTCCAGCGCTTGCCTGGCTGAATTTTGGAGAATCCTTTGGCGTGAGGGAACCGATTGTACTGAACTTCGGAATCCTTGTCATCACCTTTGGCCTTACAATCCGCATTACCATGGCCAGCATCATCGGCGTGGCAGCCGCCATCCTGGTCTACCGTCTGCTTTGACGGAGATAC
The DNA here is from genome assembly GCA_019423835.1 of Clostridiales bacterium. GTDB lineage: Bacteria > Bacillota > Clostridia > Lachnospirales > Lachnospiraceae > Otoolea. The sequence continues at coordinate 959 of JAHZAR010000171.1, forward strand.
TCTGTCAGTTCCGTTGTACCTGGAGAGGCACAGGCAGAAAGGAGTGACAGATATGGACTATCAGACCATGAAAGAAATTCCGGGGCAGGACAGGCCCTATGAGAGATGTGAGCGCCTGGGGCCTGAAGCTCTGACAGACGCGGAACTTCTCTCGATCATTATCCGTACAGGAGCCAGAGGAGAGCACTCCCTCTCACTGGCACGGAGAATTTTAGCCTTAAATGAACCTCAGGGGATTTTAGGGCTTCTGCATCTGACACTGCCGGAGCTCACGGCAGTGAAGGGGATCGGCAGGGTGAAAGGACTTCAGCTTTTGTGTATCGGCGAGCTCTCCAGACGCATCTGGAAAACACTCGCGCAGAAAGAAATCAAGTCTTTTGACGGTCCGGAATCCATTGCCGCTTTCTATATGGAGGATATGCGCCATATGGAACAGGAAGAACTTCATCTTATGATGTTTAATACGAAAAATATGCTGATACGGGAATCGTGTCTGTTTCGCGGGACAGTCAATTCTTCTGTGGCCTCTGCCAGGGAGATCTTTATCGAGGCTCTGCGATACCATGCCGTCCGTCTGGCCCTCGTCCACAATCATCCGAGCGGGGATCCGTCCCCCAGCGGAGAGGACATCAGGCTGACACATCAGGTCGCCCAGGCGGGAGAGTTTCTGGGGATTACCCTGCTGGACCATGTCGTGATCGGGGACAATTCCTACTTCAGCTTTAAGGAACGGGGAATTTTATAAAATATGAAGAACAGCAAGTATATTCTGGCGGGACTGTCTTTATTCTGTATTCTGCTGATCGCCGTCACATCCATCAACAACAGCATTCTGACTCCTCTCAGGACAGGAATTGGCTATGTGCTGGTTCCCTTCCAGTCGGGAGTCAATGCCGTCGGGACAAGTCTTTACAACGGCATCCGGGATCTCTCCACGCTGAGGGAGGCCCAGGCGGAAAATGAGGATCTGAAAAGCCGGGTGGCAGAGCTTACAGAGGAAAACAACAGACTGCAGGCAGAGCAGTATGAGCTGGAAAGGCTCAGAGAGCTCTATGAGCTTGACCAGGACTACATGCAGTATGAAAAAGTAGCTGCCAGGGTAATTGCCAAGGACTCTGGAAACTGGTTTCAGATATTCCGAATCAACAAAGGCTCCGATGACGGGATCCGGGAGGACATGAATGTGATCGCCGGAGGCGGTCTGGTGGGTATCGTCACCGATGTGGGCGCCAATTACGCCACGGTCCGCTCTATTATTGATGATTCCAGCCGTGTCAGCTGTATGTCCATGCGATCCGGGGACAACTGTATTGTCAGCGGTGATCTGACCCTCTACAAGGAGGGGCTTCTCGGGCTTGATCACGTAAAGAAGGAAGCTGACATTCAGGAGGGGGATAAGATTGTCACATCCAATATCAGCGACGTGTTTCTGCCGGGAATCCTGGTGGGGTACGCCAAAGAGCTTACCACTGATTCCAACAATATGACAAAGTCAGGAGAGATTGTTCCGGTGGCCCAGTTCGACAATCTCCAGGAGGTTCTTGTCATTACACAGCTCAAGGACGGCGGTGAGGAGTAATATGAGCAGAAACAGCATAAGGAAAATTATTATCAATGTGATCCTTCTGATCCTGGCCCTTACCATCCAGATCTGCGTTTTCCCACAGATCGCCTTCCTGTCAGCAGCGCCGAACCTGCTTCTGATTCTGGTATTTACCAACGGTTTTATTGACGGAAAGGGAGCGGGGATTTGCTATGGCCTGGTGGCAGGGCTGTTCATGGATCTGTTTTACAGCGGACCCTTTGGCTTCTACACCCTGTTTTTTATCAATGTGGGCTATATCAATGGAGTCTTTACAAAATATTATTACGAGGATTACATCACGCTGCCTCTTATCTTAAGCATTACCAATGATCTGGCCTACAATATGTACATCTATGTGTTCCGCTTCCTGATCAGGGCCAGACTGGATTTCCTTTATTATTTTAAGGAAATTATGATTCCCGAAATCATTTTTACCACTGTGACCACACTGCTGGTTTACCGGTTCTTCCTCTTTATAAGCAGGAAGCTGGAAGAGCGGATGCAAAGGAGAGATTCTACCATTGTTTAATGATTTGCTTGAATATTTAAAGGAACTGGTAAAAAAGACAGTTACCTCCCGGCTTTTCGCCATTTCCCTGGTGTTCCTGGTTCTGTACGGAACACTGGTGGGACGCCTGTTTGTGCTTCAGATTGT
>JAHZAR010000017.1:0-15847 GCA_019423835.1 Clostridiales bacterium
TAAACTTTCAATCTAAAATTCTCTTTTGTCAACAGGTCCTTAATTATACGTCATCTGTTTCGCATGTCTCCGTTTTTCGGAACACGAAAAACTCCAACATACTCAACTGGCTAAAGCCGTAATAATAGAAAGGGGACTGTGAAAAACTGAAATCTTTTTTCACAGCCCCCTGTATCTAATTATCCTTTTAAAAACATATTAGAGCATTATTATTTTCCAACACTTACCTGCTGTCCGCCAACATTAACTCCATTGTCATCTACTACAGAAGATCTTACATTACAAGTAAATTCACCTACACTAGCACCTGGTACATATTTAGTAACTGTTTTAGCAGAGCTAGTGGATGTAGTCGTTTCATTAGCAGATGTTTTTATGTGGCCATTTCTAAACAAATCAACTTCCAGTGTAATATCCCATGTAATAGGCCCTTTACCATCTATGGGAGTAATTTTACACCGTCCTTCTCCTCGCCAGTTATATTCTCCAGATTCTTTTTTTCTGTTTGCCGTTGTAACAATAGTTCCAACTCTATCTACTGTAGAATAAAGAGATTCCCCTCCATCTGTTTCGTCATCGACACCCCTAATAACTGAGGGAGCTGACTGAACTTCATTTAATACTCCTGATTTATTACTATTATCTGCCAAAGAAGTAAATCCACTTCCTAAAATAAAGCAGGTTGATAATAAAATTGCTGCACTTTTCTTAATCATATCTGTCCTCCAAAATAGTTGGTCTGAATAATAGTTGACCATAAAAATGCTTTATATGTTCCTAAAAAGGATAAATCAAAATTATTGGCAAATGGAAAAATCAAAATACAATTTTTTCCTTCTTTTAAATTAGTGTCCACCGGTACTGCAAAACGAGTTTGTTCTGTTGTGAACACAAACGGTGTACTATTTTCTGATATCTTTCCGTTTTCCAAAATTAATGCCGCATAATAAATTGGCTCTGATTTTAGATTTATAAATTCATTATAAAAATGACTCTGACTTAATAAATATTCAATATCTATTTTTAAAAAGTTTTCCATAATAGATGTTCTATCTAGTGGTTCGTCTAGCGGGTAAACTTTTAATTGTTTGTAAGTCGGATTTTGAGTTCCTCTAAGGTAATTTAATTGAAATCGTTTTGTGAAAACAAAATCTTCATTGGTGAGTAATACACACATATCATTATTCTTATATTCTAAAACGTTAATTGTAATTAAATTATCCTCTGTAATAAGCGGTGTGTCTGAAGCTTGTAAATCAATTTCATAATATTCTTGGTATTCCCCATTATTTAATGAAAAAGAAACTGGTTCAAAATTATCTAATAAATATAAACTATAATTTTGATCTGTATTGGTCAGATAACTGATATCCAAATAAACTGTGTTTTAGATGAATCCGAATCCAATGTTAAACTATCTTCTCCAGATAGAGATTTTACATATATAGATAGTTGTGTATCAATATATGGACTATTTACATTGAAATGAAAAATCCCAATGATTACAAAGCATAAAATTGCAATTCCCAAAAATAGTTTTTTATGTTTCATTTTATTCCCTTATTTTCACTACCCTATTATAAAAATCAAGATGAGAATTGATAACCTCGATTAAATTCTTTTCTATTAAAAATTTAATCCGTCCCTCAATCCACCATTGTGGAATAAATAGATGCAGAAAATGTATGTTGCTAATTAATTTACTTATTTTTTGAGTTTTGCCTTTTAGCTGAAAAAGGATTAAGGAATCGAAGAAGTCTTCCCCCACTCCTATTAGCTGTCCATTCAGAAGCGTGCGGATAGGGCAATTCTCCAATATAAGTTTTCCCCATTTTTCAAGATATATCCTTTTGCGAAGAGGAGAAAGCTGCACTGCCAATTCTTTTTTTACTGTAGGATACGTTTTTTTACTAAGTTTATAATCATCCCAATAATAGCAATATTTAATTTTATAGCCTTTAGCGCTTTCTTGTGTTACCTGAAAGGTAGGAAGAGGAATGATAAATAGTTTGTTGCTTTTATTATGAAAAAAATTCACCAGATAATATAGAATACATATAGAATCAGGTGATAAATTTAACCAGATAAAGACATCTTCTTCAGATGATATCTCTTCCAGCTCTTTCGTGGACTTTTTTAATAAGCCCCAATCAGTTTCTAGTTCTTCTAAATATTCTGCACTGTCGAAACTTTTACTTATCATCGTTTTTAAATGAGCTTTCCGTTCATAACATTCTGGACTCGAAAAAAGATGCCCCAGAGATAATTTCGCAGGAAAAACACAGAAAGATTCTTCTGAAAGTTTATTTAAAAAGTTATATTCTGACAATTCGCAAACTATATTCATATTTCCTCTTTTTATACTAAAGCTAGAATCAGTAAAATGTTATTTTATTATTTTATGATGCATAATGAAAAAATAAAAAATTTCAAAATGTTTAATTAAATATACTATAATTACTAATAAATGTCACTATGTCTTCATTTGGATAATATATCACAATAAAATCAGTAAAATCTTCGTCCGTATGCCATAATTAACAGGCTGCCACCCTGTCTTCAGTCGTAGTACCATGAAAGTTCCTTTGTTTTCTTTTCTCTTTTTCCCTTGCTTCCCGCGAGCCTGGGTTTTTCCGTTTATACCATTTAACCCGGCTGTATCCTGAATCAAAAACTGCTTTTCGTAAGGATAAATGGTGCAGAGCAGCATATATTTCTATCATTATCCTGGCAATCGGATTAACCATTATCCGGTGACTGTTTTTCAGGCATAAAAAAGCGCCCTGAGTATGAAAGGCTGCTGCCAAAACCAAGCGCAGCCTTTTCTCAGGACGCATTTTATTTTTCAGAGACAGGCAGGCCTGTGAGTAAGCCTGCCTGTCTCTGCATATCATTATCCCATATCCTTCGGATATGCGGATATGCCAGCCTCCGGCGGAACTTAGCGCCCGGATTTCAGCAGTACATGCTGAAACCGGTATGCGCAGGTATAATGCCCCTTTTACAGCCGTTATCCCCGCTTTGCAGCATCGCAGATCAGCTGTACGCAGGAATCAATTCCCAGCGCACCGCTGTTCAGCATCAGATCATAGTTTTCTCTGCGTCCCCACTTCTGGTTTGTAAAAGTTTCGTAGTGGATCCGCCTCTTCTTGTCAGTCTGGTGCATGAATTCGTCGATGTACTCCTCAATCTCACCGTACTCAGCCAGTGCCCTCTGGCGTCTGATCTCCCTGTCGCAGTAGATAAAGACCTTCAGCACATCGTCCCGATCCTTCAAAATATAGTCTGCGCAGCGCCCTACAAACACACAGGGGCTTCTCCTGGCCGCATCCTCGATGATCTTTTTCTGGGCAATAAAAATCTGTTCCGTCAGCGGCAGCTCCTCTGGCTTCGGCGTCCTCGGGTAGGCGATCCCGTAGAGGCTTCCCATGGCAAAGTTATAGAGCAGGCTGTTGGTCACCCGCTGCTCCTTATCGGCAATCAGTTCCGGCGAAAATCCGATCTCTTTGGCGGCCAGATCAATCAGTTTCTTGTCATAAAACTCCATTCCCAGATTTTTGGCTACTATCTGCCCAACCTGGCGTCCTCCGCTTCCATACTCACGGCTGATCGTAACAATCCTTTTACTCATAATACAGGCCTCCTCTCACGGCTGAAAGCTGAGCTGCTCATTTATCTGACAGCTCCGCGTGAATACCACGATTTATTTCTACCCGTATTTTATCATACACGCGAAAAATTATCAATTTATTCGTCTTATTTTTCAAAAATTTTCTGTACTTTTTCTCTGCAAGGAGGATTACCGCTATACAATCCCGTCCTTTTTTGGCATCTTCCTCTTAATAAGGAAGTAGCAGAGCATATGTACGCTCGCTGTGATCACCCAGCTCACCGGATAGGAAATGTAGAGGGAAGTCAGCGTTCTCTGCTGTGCAAAGATTGTAAAAATCCAGAGAATTCTGAGACCGCAGGCTCCTGTCAGAGATACAATCATCGGTAGCACGGAATACCCCATGCCCCTCAGGCTTCCCACCAGCGTATCCATCCAGCCGCAGGTAAAGTATGTAGTTGCAATAATGCTCATTCGCAGCATACCAAAGCGGATTACCTCCGGATCCGTTGAGTAGATGAGCAAAAGCTCATCTCCGATGGCATAGGCTCCAAAGCCGAGAATCATTCCAACCACCGTCACGGTTCCCAGGCAGGCAAAGAGGATTCGGTTCACCCTCGTGTACTTTTTCCCGCCGATGTTCTGGCTGGTAAAACTGAGATTTGTCTGGTAGACAGCGTTCATCGCATTGTAGACAAAGCCCTCTATATTGGCCGAGGCCGCGTTTCCCGCCATGGCAATCGAGCCAAACGAGTTGACGGAGGACTGGATCAGGACATTGGAAACAGAGAAAATCGCTCCCTGCATTCCGGCCGGAAGGCCGATTTTAAAAATCTGGAGCATTTTTTTCCTGTGTATCTTTAGCTTGGAGAGCTCCAGCTTCAGCCCTCCCTCGCTCTTTGCCAGACAGCGCAGCACAAGTCCGGCTGAAATGCACTGGGAGATCACGGTCGCCAGGGCCACTCCTGCCACATCCATGTGCATGACAATAACGAAGAAGAGATTCAGCACAATATTCACGGCTCCGGCGATGCTCAGGAAGTAAAGAGGCCTCCTTGTATCACCTACCGCCCTCAGAATAGCGCTTCCGAAGTTATACAGCATGACAACTGGCATTCCCGCAAAATAAATCCGCATGTAGAGGACTGCCTTGTCGATCACATCATCTGGCGTTCCCATAAGCTCCAGCATGAGCCTGGAAAAAACAAATCCCATCACGATCAGTATCACTCCGCTGACAATGCTGACGGCGATCGCCGTGTGCACAGCCTCGCTCACATCCTTGTCGCGCCGGCCGCCGTAAGCCCTGGCAACCACCACGTTGGCTCCCACTGAGAGGCCGATAAAAATATTGATCAGAAGATTGATTAATGCCGTCGTGGATCCCACAGCCGCCAGAGACTGGCTTCCGGCAAACCTTCCCACCACAATAATATCCGCCGCGTTGAACAGAAGCTGCAGAACGCCGGAAAGCATCAGCGGAATGGAGAAAATCAAAATTTTTTTCAGGACAGGGCCATTGCACATGTCCATCTCATAGGTCTTATTCATCTTCCCTGTTTTCCTTTCCCTTTTGTTTTAATCTCTACATAGGGATATTATAAGCAAAAGGGATCCGGGGTTCAATGGGTTTGGGAAAGAAATGTAAAAAATGTAAAGCAAGGATGCCGTCATACGGCAAAAAAACCCGGAAACCTCTCGGTTTCCGGGTCAAACTCCGCCTGATTAGTCGCAGGTGTACGGCATAAGAGCGATATGACGTGCTCTCTTGATAGCTACTGTTAACGCTCTCTGATGCTTTGCACAGTTTCCTGTGATTCTTCTCGGAAGGATCTTTCCTCTCTCAGATACGTATCTCTTTAACTTGTTTGTATCCTTGTAATCGATGGTTCCGTTCTTCTCTCCACAGAAAACGCAAACTTTTTTTCTTCTGCGCATGCCGCCTCTTCTTACCTTGGAAGCGTCTGCCTTATCACCTTTATTGAATGCCATTGGTGCTACCTCCTTATTCAATCCACATTTTGAGCTTCCTGATACTCAAAACAACACAGCAGCTTCGCTGCCTTTCATCCGACTGCAGGACTGCCTGAACTCTCTGCTCAGTCTCCGCCCCTTAGGCCTTTCCCGCCTTTAGTTGAACGGAAGTCCTTCGTCTTCTACTCCGTCGGGGATATTCATAAAGCCGTCGCCGATTGCGCTTGCAGGAGCCGGACGCTGTGCGGCCTGATAGCCGCCGTCGTGGCCTGCGGAAGCGTTCTTGCTCTCAGCAAACTCCTGATCCTCAACAATTACATCTGTTGTATAAACCTTCTGACCGTCTCTGTTTGTGTAGCTTCCTGTCTGGATTCTTCCTGTCACAAGAACCTTGGTTCCCTGATGGAAATACTTCTCGGCGAACTCACCGGCTCTGTCAAATGCAACACACTGGATGAAGTCTGCTGTCTGTGCTCCGTCATCCTGGCTTCTGCGGCCTCTTCTGTCAACTGCCAGCGTATATCTGGCGATTGCCATAGCGCGCTCTCCCTGAGAATATCTAACCTCCGGATCTCTGGTAAGTCTACCCATCAGAATTACTTTATTCATACGATCACTCTTTCTTTATTTACGCATCCTGCCTTACGCATAAGTATCTGATTACCGGCTCCATGATGCGAACGTGTGCCTCAACCTCGTTCGGGCATACGGAATCAGACTCAAACTGGATGAAGTAGTAGAAGCCCTCTTTCATCTTCTGAATCTCGTAAGCTAATCTCTTCTTACCCCATTCATCAACGTTTGTAACAGTACCGCCGAAACGTGTAATGTAACCTTTTACTTTCTCGATGGCTGCTGCTCTCTCTTCGTCTTCCAGCTTCATGCTAAGAACAACTGCTAACTCATACTTGTTCATGCTGCTTAAACCTCCTTGTGGTCTCTGACTCCCTGACTTTTAACAGAGAGTAAGGAATTTCTATAATATATCACGAATAATTATCTTACCAGAGAACCCTGATAAAATCAAGCTCTTTTTCAAGTTTTTCCCGCCTTTTTCTGCAGCTTATGCTTTCTTTTCCCCGTCTTTGTTTTTGAGCCCTCTCGTGTTTTTCTGAACAAGGGGTCTGGCCATCATGACCTGGTGGCCGCAGCCCATGCACCTGAGTCTGAAATCAGCTCCCACTCTGAGAATCTCCCACTCCTGGCTTCCGCAGGGATGGGGCTTTTTCAGCTTTACAATATCTCCAACCTCGTATACCATATTTTTCTCCATAAATCCATATTTTCCTGATCCGGCTCTCCCGCCGCTGCGTTCTCTTCTGTCCTATGCTTTCCTTGCCTCCCGCTCAGCAGGATGCCAGAATCCTGTCAATTTCTTCCTGCTCACCGCTATCCAGAGGTTTCTGGAAAAGGATTTTTACATTCTCCGCAATCTGCTCCGGGCGGCTTGCCCCGATGAGGACAGAGGTGACCTCCCTTCTCCTGAGCACCCACATAAGGGCAAGCTGTGCCAGGGACTGTCCCCTCTCCCCGGCGAACCTCTGAAGCCTTACGAGCTTTTCCCGATTTTCTTCCTTAATATATCTCTCCGCAACCGTTGTGCCCTTTTTAGCCGCCCGGGAATCCTCCGGGATTTTGGTCAGGTATTTTCCGGTCAGTGCTCCCTGGGCCAGAGGGCTGAAACAGATGCAGCCGGCCCCATTCTCCTCCAGGGCTTCCAGCAGGCCGTCCTCCGGCCACCGTTCCAGCAGATTGTAGCGGATCTGATCCACCAGACACGGCGTGTGAAGCTCCCGGAGAATGGCCGCCGCCCTCCTGGCCTCCTCCTCCCTGTAATTGGAAATTCCCACATAGAGGGCCTTGCCCTGGCGGACAATATCGCTCAGGGCCTCCATAGTCTCCTCCAGGGGCGTCTCCGGGTCCGGCCTGTGGTGATAAAAAATATCCACATACTCCAGGCCCATGCGCCTGAGGCTCTGATCAATGCTGGCCATCAGATATTTTCTGGATCCCCAGTTGCCGTAGGGCCCCGGCCACATCTCATATCCTGCCTTTGTGGAGATAATCAGCTCATCCCTGAAGCCCTTCAAATCCTCCCTCAGAATCTCTCCAAAGTTCTCCTCGGCGGCCCCCACAGCGGGAAAGCCGTAATTGTTTGCCAGATCAAAGTGTGTGATTCCCAGATCAAAGGCTGTGAGAATCAGCTCTCTTCTCTCCTCCTTTGTCTTTTCCGTCCCAAAGTTCTGCCACAGACCGAAGGATAATTCCGGAAGCAGCAGTCCGCTCCTCCCGCATCTTCTGTATTTCATTCTGTCATATCTGCTGCCGTCAGGCTTAAAATCGTGTTCCATTGCCTCACCAGCCTCCTGCTCTTTTGCTTCGTCATCCGCCTATGTACTGCCTGCCCTGCTCATATTATAGCTTTTATTCTGTCTGCACAATCCCCGCAGCCTCCCCAAGCACCTCCCCGATGCTGTCGCAGATCACCAGATCTGCCTGACTGTCGCGGGCCGTTGCAGACTTATTGATCAGTACCAGTCTGTTTCCCCGGTAATAGTCAATGAGCCCTGCTGCCGGATAGACCACCAGGGAGGTTCCTCCGACAATCAGCATGTCCGCATTTCGGATATGCTGGATGGAACGGGAAAGCACCTGGCTGTCCAGTCCCTCCTCATACAGCACTACATCCGGCTTGATGGTTCCGCCGCAGCTGCATTTCGGCACTCCCTCCATGGCCATCACCTGTTCCATGGAATAGAACGTTTTGCAGCGCTCACAGTAATTGCGGTGAACAGAGCCGTGAAGCTCCAGCACCTCCCTGCTTCCCGCCGCCTGATGGAGCCCGTCAATATTCTGAGTAATAACGGCCCTGACCCTGCCCTCCTGCTCCAGTTTTGCCAGGGCCAGATGCGCCCGGTTGGGCTTTGCCTCAGGAAACAGCATCTTATTTCTGTAAAAACGGAAAAATTCCTCCGGCTTTCTTATGTAAAAGCTGTGGCTTAAGATCGTTTCCGGCGGATATGCGTACTCCTGATTATACAGTCCGTCCACACTCCTGAAATCGGGGATCCCGCTCTCCGTAGACACACCTGCCCCTCCAAAAAATACCACATTTTCGCTTTCCTGAATCCACCGCTTAAACTGCTCTCTTTTTTCTCTTTCTTCCATTTAAAACTACCTCCTGCCTGAAAAAACAGAACCTTTCCCGGCCTCTGGCCGGAAGCCTAAACGACCTCGTCAAGGAGGACGCCGTCAATGGGGCGGATTCTTCCTGCCCACTCCGGCATCTGGCCTCCTCTCCCCTCTGATTCCAGAATTTCGTCAAGGCCCCTGTACCCAAACAGCCACTGAGCCAGACCGTCAACGGAGAGATGCAGAATTTCCTCCCCCCTCCCAGACTCTTCCGCGCTTCTCCTCTTCTCTGCTCTGGCGCGGCCTTCCTCAATGAAGATATTGTAATACCCGTCGCAGGCGGCAAGGAAGGGATCGCTCACATGCAGGATACCGTCCGGCCGTTTCTGCTCTGCCTCTGGCGAAACCTCTCTCTGGCTGTCCTTCCGTTCTCTTCTGTACTCTGCCTCATCCTTCCCTGAGATCATCTGGAAAAAGGCTTCCACATCCGTAATTCGTGCCATAATGGCTGGCTTTTCCCGATCCCTGTCCTCTTCAGCAAAGGAGTCTTCCGTATAGAGCAGACGCTGTTCTCTCTCCCCCAGGCCCCATTCTGAAAAAAGGCCGCAGAGTCTTTCCCCGTCATACAGAAGCTCCAGGGTTCCATCCTCGCTGGCAACCTCCCTTACAAGACGTTTCACATAGGCTTCATCCCGGAAACAGTAGGCCTCATATCGGGCACTCAGCCATTTTTCCATATAGGAGGCCGCCAGCTCTGCATCCCCGCACCCGCCGTCTATGCCAAGGGGCCTGAAGCTCAGATGCCTCCTGGCCTCCTCCGTCAGGCTGAATTTTGGCTGACGGCAGATGAATGCAAACTGAAAAGGACGATAGATCGCTTCAGATGCCGGCATCAGGAAGGTAAAGGGAACTCCTTCCCTGTTCATATCCTCCATCATCCGGTGAAGCAGAGAAGCCATATGACCTCTGTGCCTTCTGTCTTTGGCCGTGGCCACGCCTACAATGTAATCCGTCTTCCACCTGCCGTTCCTGCACACAAAGGTATAGGGATTCAAATGAATCATGGAAGCCAGCTTTCCCTCCTCCCTCTTTATGAGGATTCTGTTGTCCGATACCTTTTCCTTAAAATAATAGTCAGCAAATGGGACAGAATCCTCCGGGAAAGCCTCGTGCCAGAGACTGCGGCACTCCTGCTTCTCCTCCTCGTCTGCATAGTGGATCTCTCCTTCACAGGAAGTCTGCGGCTGCTCTGGCGCCTCCTCCGGCTCTTCCCTGTTTCCGCCTGCCAGGGGTTTTTCTGCCAGCCCGGCTGCCTGCAGCTGTTCCTCCTCGTCCCCTGCCAGAGCACCGATGTGCTCTGCCCAGCCAAAGCCCTCTCCTTTTTCCGAGGACTCCCCGAAGGATACCTGCTCCACCAGGTATTTCTTCGCAAAATCAATCGGGCAGTATGACATCTTCGCCCTGCGGAGCCCCTCAATCCCCAGATCATCCTCCCGGTTTACAATCTCAGCTTCCGGGAACTCCTGAATCAGAAACTGCTGGTTAATTAACTGATACAGGCCCCTCATGTCCGGATTAGCCTTCTCGATATGGATCACTGCCATCCGTTCCGTGGGATTGTAGCTTCCAATGGAAAAGGCCTCCAGCTCGCCGTCCACATAGATTCCGCCCATTCTGATATTCAGGGAGCAGCAGTTGCGGAGGATTTCATGGATTCCCCTCACCTCGAAGTCCAGATGTTCCTCCACATCCTCTCCCTTTCCCTCTCTCCATCTGTCCAGGAATTTCCACACATCCTGAATTTCCTCACAGGTAAGAGTCCTGTATTCATATCGCCCCTCATATGTCTTTTTAAAATTGTTCAGGTTATTTTTCTTCTTGTGCAGCTTCTTGCCTGCAAGTGTTTTGAGAGATTCGGCAGAATACAGATAATCAGAAGCGCCTTCCTCTTCCTTTACCAGGTACCGCTCCGGCGGCAGATTCAGACACCTGACAGCCTCCTCGTCAGCCAGATTGATAACCAGTGGATAGTGAAGCTCCTCATTAAAATACCGCTCCAGCTCACCGAAGGCATCTTCCAGATCCTCCTCCCTGCAGAGGGGCATGGCAGAAAATACCCGGCCCTTGTATTCCATCAGCCATAAGAGAGCCTTCTCCTCCCAGACGGCATATCTCACATTGTAATATTCCCTCCAGAGAAAACTCTCCAAAAATACGCTGTCACATGTTCTGTTGCGGCGCATCATATAGAACGGTGTCAGTCTGTCAATATCCTTTGCAGTGATTGGTCTAAATTCCAAGCTCATGTATGGTTTTCCTTCCTGATTCAGTTGATTCTTTGTTATATCTGTAGCTGTATTTGCGGCACCTGCCTTCACAGTCCCCGCCCGGATGCAGCTATATCGGTTCTGAACTGCTGCTTCTGCGGTTTCTGCCCGGATGCCTTCACTTCTGCCGGTTTTCTTTTACTTTCTCCGGCTCCGCCTGTTTTCATTCACTGAAAGATTTTTAAATGCAGAAGCCTCCGGCGGAATTTAGCGCCCGGCTTTCAGCAGTGAATGCTGAAACCGGTATGCGCAGGTATAATGCCCGCCTTGCGGTCATTATACCATCTCGACCAGCGTCTCGATGGACTGCTCGTCAAATGCATGCTCATGCAAGCATGGCATACGTTTTCCTCGCTATTATACCATATCCTTCCTTATTTATGAAGAAAAAAGGCCGGGCAGCTTGTGAAATGCTGCCCGGCCTCTTGAATATTTAGCCTTCAATGGCAATGTATCTGTTTTCTTCCATCTTCTTCTGATCCTGCTTTGGGAAGGCAATCTTTAAAATGCCGTCCTCGAATTTTGCTTTTATATCCTCCTGACTTACCTGCTCTCCTACATAAAAGCTCCTTGTGCAGTTTCCGCTGTAGCGCTCTCTTCGGATATATCTTCCTTCTTTGTCCTTCTCATCCTTGTCAAGTCCCTTCGCCGCACTGATGATCAGGTATCCGTTTTTCAGCTCTGCACTGACCTCGTCTTTCTTAAAGCCCGGAAGATCAATGTCCAGTTCAAAGCCGTTGTCTGTTTCACGGATATCGGTCTTCATAATGTTCTTTGCATTCTTTCCATACAGACGATCCCGTCCGTTAAAGAAGCTTTTGTCAAATGGGAAATCCATCCAGTCGTCAAATAAATTCTCTCCAAAAATACTAGGCATTAACATAAAACATTCCTCCTGTCTCTTCATATGTCTCAGTCAGCTCTGTGGCCGGACCTGTAATATCATAATTATCTTTTGCTTGTCTGTTTCCTCTTTTCAGAATCCCGGAAGGCGCTCACCCATTTCTTTCTGGCTTTGCTCTTCCTTTGTTCTATGTGTAATATAACACTTATTATTAGCACTGTCAAGAGGTGAGTGCTAATTCTTTTGTGAAAAATTTGTGAAGTCCCGATTTCCCTTGATTTTACTGGCTTCAATCACTATATTCCCTGGAATCTCTGTAAGAGATTCTGGCGTTTCTGGCCGTATTCAGAAAACAGCCGTTCCCCTCTCTGGCAGGCAGCAGATGCAGCGGCTGACTGGCAGTGGAACCGCTGAATGATTTTCACCTCAAAGTGCGGACATGGCAGGTGCTGTCCTCCTTTCTCCCGGTGTCCGGGCATAAAAAGAGCAGGAAACCGTTTCTGATTTCCTGCCGGGTGGTGCCGCCGTTCGGCGGCTGGTATTCAGTTTTAAAGGTTCGGGGCAAGTTAGCCTGATGATATAGAGCGTATAAGATTTGCGCAATCTATTCCGAATAAATATTTTTTCCAAACTCATACGCTTCTTTTAGATGATTTGTTTTATCAATCTGGGGCTTTCCGTCTGTATGACCGCAGCCTCCGGCAAGAAGCATACCTTTATCATGAAAACCGATATAGTTAACAAATACATACTGATAGTAAGAAGCCGCTTGTTCAAATGTCCAGAAATTATTATCAGCCGCAGTCATAAGAAGCGCACAATCTTTTATCGGGTATTTTTCATGTCTGCCAAATGGTGGATTTTCGTCTTTGATTGCAATGCAATAAAAACGCTCAATAAATGCCTTTATTCTGGCAGACATTGACCAAAAATAAAGAGGAGAAGCAAAAACAAGGCAGTCTGCTTCTTTAATCTTAGGAACCAGATCATTAAAAGAATCTTTTTGAATACAGGGTTTTTCATAACGGCAGGCATTACATCCTAAACAAGGTTTCACTTCATTTTTCACAAGAGAAATCACCTCAACTGAATGACCTTTTTCCTGTGCTCCTTTTACAAAGCTGTTTACAAGTTGTGCTGTATTGCCGTTTGCTTTTCCACTGCTTTGAATTATCAGTATTTTTTTCATTGATTTATCCTCTCATTTGTGGTAGTTATTTTATTTATTATACTATAACCGGGGTACCTTTGAGAATAGGTGAATTACACATCCGCCGTCTGTATGGATTGTGTTTTCCTTTCTGCGAACTGACTGAAAAGCTCGCCCTTCTTTCCATATCAGAGGCGGCATTTGCCCCTGATATGATACCAGGCGCAAAGTGGGCAAAACCACATCTGCTCCCCCAACTCCTCACTCATGAAAGGCCTGCCCGCTCTGTGCACCGGGCACGGCTGCGAAGCAGCGGTTTCCATACAGACAAGTGCACGATCACAGCAAAGGGGCTTTTCTCTGTAGAAATCATTATCTATATACTTTAACGCAGCAGGGTATTTCCTGAAGCTCCTGTAGAACAGAAAAAGAGAAAGAACCTCACCTGCCACAGTTTGTTCTTTCTCTTATACCAGTCTGTCTCTGCCGTTTTTCTGTTATTCTGCGTTCTCTTCAGCAGCAGTCTCTTCTCTTCTTTTGCAGTTCCGCCAGCTTATTGAATGAAACTGTCCCTGAATTATACACAGTCCCGCAGGCCTGCAAGCAGCGCCGCCGGATTTTTACTCATCATGGTCTTCAGCTCCGATTCTGTGAATCCAAGCTCTTCGAGCTTGCCGGCACATTCTTCCATCCCGTCATCAAAGTACGGTGCCTCCGGCTGGCCAAAATCGCTGCTCAGAATCACATGCTCACAGCCCACCGCACGGATCTGGCGGGCAATCTCTTCTATACTGCAGCGGCCAAACCAGGCGTTGTTGTAGCTGTGTTCAATATATGCACCCAGAGATGCCGCCTCCCGGCACTCCCCATCGCTAAAGGCGATGGTCGGATGCTCCACGTGCGTCAGAATCATCCGCCTGACTCCCCGTTTCTTTCCTTCCCGAACTACCAGCATGCCTTCCTCTGGGCTCAGATGCCCGGTTGCCACAATCAGATCATACTGTGATGCCAGCGAGAGTACCTCTTTCGTTTCCGAAAGCAGCTCTCCCGCTCCGTCCGAGGCTACCAGAAGATTTGAACCGTCGAAAGACGCATCGCCTCTGTGCTTATACGTCTGGAAAGCCCGGGCATCCATTGTGGGAAACCAGACAATCGTTCCGCCCATTTTGGCCATCTTCTCTACCGCATCCGGATTGATACCGCCCACCGAGCGGTTCAGGGCAATTCCTCCGTACACCTCCAGCTCCGGAAATTCCCTGCGGAGCAGAGCCGCTCTTGCCGCTGTCTCGAAAAAATGACATTTGATGATGCCGCCGCGCATTCCGGCGTCCTGCATCCGTACCGCCAGCTTCCGATCATCACATTTTCTGACAACTACATCCGGAGCCACATGCACATGCAAATCATATGTATCCTTCAGAATTTCTCTCATTGCCGTTCATCCTCACCTTTCCTCACCTTATTATTTAATAGGGCATGAAAATCGGAATCAGGAAGGCGACCACGATGTACGTGAGAATCACCATCGGCATTCCAATCTTCACATAGTCAAAGAACTTGTAATTGGTCCAGCCGGCAGCCAGCATATTCTGCGGGGCCGCAAACGGCGTTCCGTAGGAAGCCGCGCCTGCCAGACAGACTACCATAGCAACGGAATAGGGGCTGACTCCTATCGCCTCTGCAACGGAAATTGCGATAGGCATGAACAGCAGGATCGTCGCCGTGTTGCTCATCAGCTGTGTCAGAACGGCAACCGCCACAAAGAGAACCGTCGTAATCAGCAGAGGACTCGGACTCTCGCCTAGAATCTTCAGCGCATAATTTGCTACCACCTCACCCACTCCGCTGTTCTGAAGGCCAGCTGATACGGCCGACAGGGAACCCATCAGGAACAGGCAGTTCCAGTCGATAGCCCGGAATGCCTCCTGAACTGTCATACATTTGGTTCCGACAATAATCAGGGCGCCGATAACCGCCACGATATGCATGGGCAGCACGTCCAAATCAAGGGCGCATAGCACTAACACGCAGAACAGCGTCACACAGGAGATAATCGCTTTTCTCTTATTCAGCGGCTTGCGCTCTGTCTGCGCAAATTCCGGGATATAGCCGGTATCGCGCAGCAGCTTTGATCCGATCAGAACAAAGTAGGCTGTACCGACCACGCAGAGACACAGGCCAAAGGGAGTAATGTCAAACAGGCCGAAGCCCTCATAGCCAGCGCTCTCCAGCAGTCCGCTGGAAAGAACATTTGACGGAACGCCGACCAGGGTATTAAAACCGCCCAGCTGGGCCCCAAACAGCAGTGAGAGAAGCGCTTTGCAGGGTGCAATCCCGGCAGCCAGACACATGGCTGTAACCAACGGAGCCAGAGCCGTCATAACACCAATATTCGTACAGAACGAGCTGATGATGCAGGATGCAATCATCGTAACCAGAATTGCCTTTCGCTCACTCTTTCCTGTCACGGATGCCATTTTCAGGCCAATCAGCTCGCTGATTCCGGAATGGAACAGTGACGCACCGATGACCATCATGGCAACCATCAGGATATTCGTTGTCGTACCGTAGCTGGCAAACACATCGCCCATCTCGATCAGACCAGTAAATGCATAAACCAATGAGGCGGCGATACTTATAACGACCAGCGGAAGCGGCTCGAAAATAAAGCCAAGAACCGTGGCGGCCATAATAATCACAGCCAGAACCATTTCACTCATGTTTTTCCCTCCCAGAGTTTTCTCTCAATCTTCTGTTCTTCAGATTTTTGTATTCTTTCTCATTGTTTCATGCGCGCACGTTTCTCGGTT
>JAHZAR010000017.1:15976-25015 GCA_019423835.1 Clostridiales bacterium
CAAACAGTATTTTATTCCGTTTTTCACAACCGATCCGTTGGGTTAATAGACATTTGTTCTCCAACCCCCTGCCTTTAAAATCCCAGGCAGATTTTCAGACTGCAGAAATCACATGATCAGATGAGCCACTATGGAGCAGCGGCTGACCGCAGAATCCGACCAATCAGCCTCATAGGCACCTGACAAAGCAGAGCAAAAACGGCATATCCCCTTTATCTGATATTCTGCCCCGCCCCATGGTACCATGCATAATTTTCCCTGTCCTGCACAGCATATCTGCTGTATCCCCTTATCGCTCTTATCCTTCCTCTGCATCCTGATTAATCCTATTCCTGAAATTAATGTAAACTTCCCTTTATTTTCCTGTTTTTTCATGTTATAATAATATCAGTAATTATTTTTATTTTTATTCATATTATTACTACAGTTACATTTTTCATCATTTTCACAACCTTTAATTTTTCAATGATAAAGGAGGAACCCTATGCACATGGTAAAACTGAGAGAAGGCTTCTACTGGACAGGCGTGATCGATGAAAACCTTCGGGTGTTTGACATCATCATGTACACAGAATTCGGCACCACCTACAATTCCTACGTCTTAAAGGCCGGTGACAAGACTATTCTGTTTGAGACTGCCAAGGCAAAGTTTTTTGACGAGTACCTGGAAAAACTGAAGGAAATCATTGATGTGGGAAGCATTGACTATCTGGTTGTCAGCCATACAGAGCCGGATCACGCGGGAAGCGTGGAGAAGCTCCTGGATTTAAGTCCCAAGATGAAAATTCTGGCTACCGGCTGTGCCATCGGTTTCCTGAAGGAGATCGTAAACCGCGACTTTGTGAGCATTGCAGTAAAGGATCGCCAGAGAATGGAAATCGGAAATAAAACGCTCCAGTTCCTCATTGTTCCGAATCTCCACTGGCCGGATACCATGTACACCTTCATCGAGGAGGAACAGATCCTGGTAACCTGCGATTCCTTCGGTTCCCACTATGCCCATAACGGAGTCCTGGCAAGCACCATTCCAAACCATGACGACTATATGAAGGCAGCCAGGTACTACTATGACTGCATTATCGGGCCCTTTAAGCCATTCATGCTGAAGGCTTTAAACCGGATAAAAAATATGGATATTTCCATGATCTGTACCGGCCACGGACCTGTGCTCGACACCAAGGATTCCATCAAAAATATTATGGCCAAATATGAGGAGTGGTCAACGGTGGTCAATCCCAACACCAAAAAGACCGTTATCATTCCCTATGTAAGTGCTTACGGCTACACGAAAGAACTGGCTGAAAAGATCGCCGAGGGGATTAAGGACAGCGGCGACATTGAGGTGCGCTCCTACGACATGGTGGAGGCAGACAAGGCTGCCGTGGAGACGGAGCTTCTGTTTGCAGACGGAATCCTTCTCGGCACGCCTACCATTGTCGGCGAGGCACTGGCCCCCATCTGGGAGCTGACGCTCTCCATGTTTGCAGGAACCCACGGCGGCAAGTATGCCGGAGCCTTCGGCAGCTATGGCTGGAGCGGTGAGGGAGTACCTCACATTCTGGAAAGACTCCGTCAGCTTCGCATGAAGGTGGACGAGGGCTACCGTGTGCGCTTTAAGCCAAGCCATGCCGATCTGGTGGGAGCCTACGAGTACGGCTATCAGTTTGGCTGCCGCGTGCTCAACATCGAAGCCGTTAAACCGAAAAAGACAGGCGCCAGAAGTCTGGTGAAATGTCTTGTCTGCGGAGAGATTTTCGACTCCTCCCTGGAAATCTGCCCGGTCTGCGGTGTGGGAAAGGAAAACTTCGTGCCGGTTGAGGTGGAGGAAAATTCCTTTGCCAATGATACAAAGGAATACTATGTCATCCTCGGCAACGGTACTGCCGGCTTCAATGCGGCGAAGGCCATCAGGGAGAGAGATAAGACAGGAACCGTCATCCTGATCTCTGAAGAACCATACCGCACCTACAACCGCCCCATGCTGACGAAGACCATGCTGGCCGATTTAAGTGCGGAGCAGATTGCCGTAGAGCCGGAAAGCTGGTACGAGGAGAACCAGATCTATCAGATGCTCGGAAAACGCGCCGTGTCCGTCGATATGAAAAATTCCCAGGTAACCCTGGATGACGGCAGCAATATCCATTTTACCCGCCTGATCTATGCCCTTGGCAGCGAATGTTTCATTCCGCCGATCCAGGGAAGCGACAGGGAACAGGTAGTTGCCATCCGCCGCATGGCTGATGTGGAAAAACTGTCCGGCCTCCTTGGACACACCAGGAATGCAGTTGTCATCGGCGGCGGTGTTCTGGGCCTGGAGGCAGCCTGGGAGCTGAAAAAGGCAGGTCTCAGAGTGACGGTTCTGGAGGCTGCGCCCATGCTCATGGGACGCCAGCTGGATGCCACCGCAGGAACCATTCTGAAGGAAATCGGGGAGAAAAACGGCATTTCTATCCGCACCGGAGTCACCATCGAGAGTATCGACGCAGATGAAAACGGCGCCGTATCCGGCGTTTCTCTCCAGTCCGGCGAATCTTTCCCGGCTGAGCTGGTTATCATTTCTGCCGGCGTCCGTGCAAACACAGCGCTGGCAAAGGAGATGGGACTCCAGGTGGAGAGAGCCGTTGTGGTGGACAGCCATATGGAAACAGGCCTCAAAAATATCTACGCCTGCGGAGACTGCGCGGAGTACAAGGGAGCAAACTTTGCCATCTGGCCGGAGGCCTCCGAGCAGGGCCGTATTGCCGGAGCCAATGCTGCCGGCGACAATCTGGAATACCGTGAGGTTTCCTCTGCCCTGACCTTCAACGGCATGAATACTTCCCTCTATGCGGCAGGCGACAACGGCAAGAACCCAAATCTGCTCTACAAGACGGTGGAATTTAAAGATATGGGCAAGGAGCAGTACAGAAAGTATTACTTCCTGAATAACCGCCTGTGCGGCGTCATTCTCATCGGGGATCTCTCCCGCATGGCGAGAATGGCAGAAGAACTGGAAAGACATGCCTCGTTTGAGGAAGTAATGAAATAGAAGCTGCCCAGAGACAGCGGGGACACTTCCTACATGGAGGTGTCCCCTTTTTGTTTTTGAAAGTTTCAGCGGCGTCCGGATGCAGTAAAATCGCAGGAGTAATATAATTTGCTCAAAATCACTCAACCGAAAAGCAGTCCACATCCTCAGGAATCGGACATCTGTATTCCTTTCCCTCTGTTTCCCGAAGGAACTCCTCCTCAGCCCTCCTGCGCAGCTTCTCATCCTCAAGAAGCCTGACTCCTGCTGCTGCCATAGCTTTTGCGCCGTAAAGCATCCCCTTTCTTCCGATCCCGCTTCCCGCGCAGGCAGTCACCTGCCAGCTGTGTCCAGGCGCTCCCAGGTTTGAAGTTGCTGTATAAAAAAAGCCGGTGGGAACTATATGGGCCGCATCTCCCACATCTGTGGAATCAAAAGTCGTCTCCTCTGCAATCGGGGCAACACCTGAAAAAAGCTGAACATCTTCTGAAAGCCCATTTGCTCTCTGATTGATTCTCCACTGCTTTTCTGAAGCCATATTAAGAGTTCTGGCAGTCTTCATCTCCTCTTCACTCCATTCCTCCTGGCTGACGGCCTTCAGGGCTTCGTCCAGAGCTTCTGCCAGCGCCCTGTTTCCCAGCATAGGGTAACATCCTCCCATCCTCTTTACGGTAAGCTCTGTGTCTGTCATCATGGCAGCTCCCTGGGCAGCGCGAATCAGGCGGCTGCAGGTTTCCTCCACTGTATCCATATTTAAGGCACGCACAAAATACCATACTTCTGCCTCCTCCGGCACAATATTCGGGGCAACACCTCCCTCGGTAATAACGTAGTGAAGTCTGACGTCAGGCCTTACATGTTCTCTCATATATTCGGCTGCCGTGTTCAAAAGAGATACTGCATCCAGAGCGCTGCGTCCATTCCATGGATCAAATGCCGCATGAGCCGTCACCCCGGTATAATGAAATTTGATTCCTGAGCACCCACAAGATTTTGAGGCACTCGCCCGGTTCACCCTGCCCGGATGCCAGGCAAGCGCAAAATCCAGTTCTCGAAAGCATCCCCCTCTTGCCATAAAAGGTTTTCCTGTCAGTACCTCCTCCGCAGGACATCCATAGAAAACAACGGTTCCCGGAAGCCCTGACGCTTTCATGGCAGTCTTCATTCCAATTGCTGCTCCCACAGTAGCGGCAGCAAGCAGATTGTGGCCGCAGCCGTGGCCGTATCCTCCCTCCCGTTCTGGTTCCCGCTCTGCCTGAGCCTTCTGGCTCATTCCTGGGAGGGCATCGTATTCTCCTAAAAGCCCTATGACGGGAGAGCCCTGTCCCCAGGAAGCTCTGATGGCAGTTGGGATTCCTCCAGCCTGCCGTTCTACTAAAAACCCCTCTCTTTCAAGAATTTCTCCTGCCCACTGGGCGGCCATCTCCTCTCTGAAGGGACCTTCCGGATGCTCCCAAATTTTCCTTGCCAGCTCCCACAGCTCATCCCTTCTCTCCCAGACTGCCTCGGAAGCTGTCTGCATATCCTTACTGTTCACGGAAACTCCTCCTTTCTGTCCTATCTATATCTGCTTTTTCCAGAGCAGCGCACAGCCGTTCCAGAGCATTTTCCAGCACTTTCCTGGGGCAGGCCAGATTCATCCGCTCAAAGCCCTCCCCCTCTTTTCCAAAAAGAGAGCCCTCGTCAAAAAATAAATCAGCGTCCAGCATAATGCGCTCCTGTTCCTGAGGATTCCAGCCAAAAGCTCTCAAATCTATCCATTCCAGATAGGTCCCCTGCAGCTCTCCCACCCGAATTTTGGGGCAGCGATTTTTCAGGTATTCCTTTGTAAACCGGTGATTTTCTTCTATCGTCTGTATTAGCTGTGTAAGCCATGCTTCTCCTTTTGTGTACGCCAGCTCCATGGCTTGAAAGCCAATGCTGTTTAACCGGTTCATCTGTCCCGTTTTTGCCAGCTCTGTCAAAAATCGTTGTCTTCTGCCTGCATTCGGAATAAAAATACAGCTGGATTCAAGGCCTGCCAGATTAAACGTCTTGCTGGGAGATAAGCAAACCATAGCATTGTCCTTAACTTCTTTTCTGAGACTTCCAAAGGACGTGAAGGAAAATCCAGGCATAATCAGGTCGCAGTGTATCTCATCTGACACCACAAACACCTGGTTCTTCAGACAGATTTCTCCCAGCCTTGAAAGCTCCTCTGCTGTCCACACCCTTCCTACAGGATTATGGGGACTGCAGAGGATAAGAAGGCGTGCGTTATCCTCCTTTGCCAGTCTCTCCAGCCTTTCATAATCGATATTCCATCCGTCTTTTTCCTCCTTCAGAGGACAGCACCTCAGCTTTCTGTCATTTCTCGTGACAGCGCTGTAAAAGGGATAATAAACCGGGGGCATGACAATCACTCCATCCCCCGGCTCTGTAAAGGCCCTTACTGCCTGAAAGAACCCATTGACTACACCCGGAGTAAATACGAGCCACTCCCTCTCTGCTATCCAATGGCAGTGCTTCTTTACCCAAGACAGCACTGCCTGATAGACTCGTTCGGAAGCGCATGGATAACCCAGAATCGCATCTTTCAGATATTCTCTGAGGCCTTCTGTCACCTCAGGCGGACTTTTAAATTCCATATCGGCCACAGAGAGAGGGACGATGCCGTCAGGTACCTCAGGCTTCTTTTCTCTCATCTGAGCCCATTTTGAGGAATCTCCGCTTCTGTCAAGAATTGTTTCAAAATCATACTTCACTCTGCTTTCGTTCATTCTGACTGCCCTCCGCACTTCTTCATCTGCTCTCTCTAAAGCCCCAGCTCTCTAAAAAATATTTTATAAAATGAATTTATCAAAAGCTCCTTTGCCCCGTTACCGTCATAGAGATTCCACAATGGATCTTTATCCGGCTCTACAGAGAGAGGGTAATTGAGATCTACAAATTCTCTTGTCACCTTCTCCTTCTGCTCTGCTGCCTGAATCCGGATTCTCCTGGCTGCATCCATACCCATCTGCTCAAGCCCCTGTCTGATTGCTTCTAATCCCTCCTCCCCCAGCATCTCCTCAGCGGCTGCTGTCAGATGGTAATACAGCTTGATAAACAGCGTTCCAAATCCTGTTTTTCCATAGGCCTGGGGTATCTCTTCCAGCGGCCCTTCATACTCCGGATCATACTGTGCAAAGCAGACTGGTTTCAGCTCTTCCGGCAGGTTTTCCGGCCTTAAAATTACATTGAAGGCACAGTATTCGTCCTCCTTCTGGGTCAGTGTCTTGGCCAGATTCACCTTTGTATATCCGTACGCATAGGTGCTATAGCAGGCATTGTGGAATTCCTCACAGTAAATTCTGCCGATATCCATGACTCCATACTCCTTCCAGATGGCTGCCATGGGGCAGTAAAGAGTATGCGAAACCCGTTCCTGCGGATTTAACTCCTGCAGCTGCCGCTTAAACCGGGGATCCGGAGGCAGATCCGCACCTACAGCGAACAGGCTGTGCATATTAATCTTCACATTCATTTTCAGATGTTTATTTCTCAGCGTTTCAGCTCTGTCCCTTCCAAACCGTCTGGTTCCCTCCCTGGCGGCTCTCTCTCCTTTTTCGCCGCACCGGTCTATCAGGCTTTTCACCAAAAACGGATACAATAAGGTATAGTTATCATCCAAGTTGATAATCTGCATCTCTTCTCTGGTATACATCTCTTTCTCCTCCTCACTGCACAGACAGGCTGTCCTTTTTTGTCTTTTTTCAGGAACCTCTTTTTCCCTTACTGACTTCCTTCTTCTCACATGCAAGATTCAGCTTTCTTAAAAGCCCTTCTGTCAGATGGAGGGCGATCAGCCGTTCTTCCTCGCCGCTCATTGTTTTCTCCGCCTCACTCCTGCATTCCTCTTTTCTTCCTAACGACAGAGGAAAATACTGCTGTATAAACTCAAAAGTCAACTTCTCTCCTGTATGGTCTGCCTCCACTCTCAACTCTTCAGCTTCATCGCTGCAAAGTCTGTCAAGGCCTGTGAGCACTGCTGCCTGTCCGTCAAGCCCCAGATACTCCTTAGCGGAGCGGAGCAGGCATCTGTACAGACTCATAAAATGGCTGACAATACTATCTTTCTTTATTGTCAACCCTTCACCTTCTGTCCGGTCTTCTCCGAAACATTCCTGTCTCTGTGCCTCATCCAGATTGGCAGGGCGAAGGTAAAGGGAAAAGCGGCAGAAGGAATCTCTTTTGCATGTTAGGTGGTTGGACAGGTTGGCCTGTCCCTTTCCCTGTGTGAA
Source organism: Clostridiales bacterium (assembly GCA_019423835.1). Lineage (GTDB taxonomy): Bacteria > Bacillota > Clostridia > Lachnospirales > Lachnospiraceae > Otoolea. The sequence continues at coordinate 23,246 of JAHZAR010000017.1, forward strand.
CGCCCTTACCGCTGCATGAATCCACTCTTCACAGTAGATTACCCCCGCTTCCTGACATCCTTTTTTTCTCCATACCGCCTCCATGGGGCAGCTGTACACCTCGAACATCTGGGACTCTTTTTCATCCCGGATCACAGTCCTGAAAAATCTCGGATCTGCCCCGCAGCAGTTCTCTGCTCTGAGCATGGAACGGAGATTCGTCTGCACTCCCTGCTCTAAAAGTTCCTCCCTGAGCCGTTCTCCAAACTCCTCACCATACCGGATAACAGCCTCTCGGACCGCCCGTTCCCCCCTGTTGCCTCCGGCCTCTATCATGGCCTGTGCTATGTAGCCATACATTTTTACAAAACAGTCAAACTGACTCTGTTCCTTTATTTCATGCAAATTGTTCATGCTTTCCCGCCTGTTTCCTTTCTGCAGGCTGCCCGGTCAGATACATCCTGCCATATTTCACTTCCAATCCCATAATCATCACAGTTTCAGACATGCCGCAGAATGTCCTGGAAAGACTTCCCGCAGCGCAGGCTCCTCCTCATGGCACCGCTTCTCCGCATAAGGACAGCGGCTGGCAAAACGGCAGCCAGGCTTTGGATTCACAGGCGAAGAAATCTCTCCCTTCAGGATTATCCGTTTTCTCTTATTGTGCAGGCTCGGAACCGGAATTGCCGAGAGGAGAGCCTGCGTATATGGATGAATCGGATTTTTAAACAGCTCACTGGCAGGTGCTTTCTCAATCAGCCTGCCTAAATACATTACAGCTATGTCATCGGCAAAGTAATGAACTACAGATAGATCGTGGGTAATAAACATATAGGTCAGCCCCATTTTTTCCTGAAGCTCATCCATCAGATTTAAGATCTGCGCCTGGATTGATACATCCAGAGCGGATACCGGCTCATCGCACACGATGAATTTTGGATTCAGCGCAAGAGCCCTGGCAATCCCAATCCTCTGCCTTCTGCCGCCGTCCAGTTCATGAGGGTAGGAGTTGATAAGCCTTTCAGCCAGCCCCACAATTTCCATAATTTCCAGGACTCTCTCCATCCTGGCCTTTTTTCCTGTTACTATGCGGTTCAGGCGAAGGGGCTCCGCTATGGTTTCACTGACTGTCTTTCTGGGATTCAGAGAAGAAAACGGATCCTGAAAAATGATCTGCATTTGAGTCCTTATTTTCCGCATCTCTTTCCTGCTTTTTTTCCCCACATCCTCCCCTTCAAACAGCACCTGGCCCGAGGTGGGTTCTATAATCCTCAGAATCGCTCTTCCCGTTGTAGATTTCCCACAGCCGGATTCTCCCACAACTCCTAATGTCTTTCCCCTGCCTATGGTAAATGACACGTCATCCACCGCGTGAAGAGTTCCTTTCGGCGTTTCAAAATATTTTTTAAGATTTTTAACCTCCAGAATCGTGTCCTTACCCCCTGTCATCTTCTCCCCTCCCCGCTCTCTGTGCCCGGCAGTTTTCTTCTTGCTGGTCCTTCCCGGTCATTTTTTCCATTAATTTTTCTTTCACAGTCTCTGTATTGTAGAGATGGCACTCTACAAAGTGGTTTTCTGTTCTATAAATTTTTTCAGGCTTCTTCTTTCTGCACACTTCCATGGCATAGTCACACCGCGGCCAGAAGGGACAGCCCTCCGGCAAATCTGTCGGATCGGGCATCAGCCCTCTGATAGGCCTGAGTTTCCCGTCCTTACTTTCAGGGTTCGGCAGGGAATTAAACAGTCCTTCTGTATATGGATGTCTGGTATGTTCAAAAATATCCTCAAGGG
>JAHZAR010000017.1:25025-26057 GCA_019423835.1 Clostridiales bacterium
CCGTGCTCCACCACTCTCCCTGCGTAAACCACCGACACCTCATCACAGATTTCTGCGATAATTCCCAGATCATGGGTGATCATAAGCATGGACATCTGGTATTTCTCTTTCAGCTCCTTCATCATTTCAAGCACCTGGGCCTGTATGGTCACGTCCAAAGCAGTTGTCGGCTCATCGGCGATGAGGAGATTGGGATTGCAGGAAAGAGCGATGGCGATAACCACTCTCTGCTTCATTCCTCCTGAAAACTGATGGGGATACTCCTTTCCCCTTTCTCTGGGAATACCCACCATCTCCAACATATCCCCTGCTTTTTTTAAGGCCTCCTCATGTTTAATATTTTCGTGAACCTTTATTACCTCGGCAATCTGTTCTCCCACCGTCATTACCGGGTTTAATGAAGTCATCGGATCCTGAAAAATCATTGAAACAGCGTTTCCCCGAATCTCATCCATCTGCTTTTCTGTCATTGTTCTGAGGTCTATCCCGTTTAACAAAATGTCCCCCTTTACAATCACTCCGGGAGGGCTTGGAATCAGCCCAAGGATTGCCAGTCCCGCTGTTGTCTTTCCAGCCCCCGTCTCTCCTACAAGACCAAGAGTCTTTCCTTTTTCAACAGAAAGAGACAGACCGTTTAGGGCCTGTACCCGCCCGGCTCTCGTCCTGTACTCCACTGTCAGCTCATTGAGCACTATCGTTTTTTCTGCCATGGCTTCTCCTTTCTCCTTTTTCTTTATTGAAACTTATTTAAGTCTCGGATCCAGCGCATCTCTCAGGCCGTCTCCAAGAAGGTTCAGAGCGAGAATCGTAAGCATGATCGCAAGCCCGGGAATAAACGTCAGATAGCTGTAGTCTCTGATATAATTTCTTCCCGCTGACAGAAGAGCTCCCCACTCTGGAGCCGGAGCCTGGACACCAAGGCCTAAGAAGGAAAGAGCGGCTGTATTGGAAATCATTGCAGCCACTCTCAGCGTAGTCTGTACAATAATCGGCCCGATACAGTTTGGCAGAATATGACTGAAAATAATCGTA
>JAHZAR010000017.1:26067-31252 GCA_019423835.1 Clostridiales bacterium
CCCTTGCTCCAATGGCACCGGCTGCTTCAATATACTCCACCTCTCTTACTGTCAGCACAGAACCGCGCACAATCCTTGCGAAGGTTGGTACTGCAGACAGAGACAGAGAAATTATCAGGTTTGTAGTGTTGGCTCCCAGAGCTGCCACAATGACGATGGCTAAAAGTGTCATGGGAATTGCCAGAAAAATATCTGTAATTCTCATAATGATACTGTCTATCAGCCCTCCATAATAACCTGATACTGCTCCCAGGACTCCACCCAGCACCAGGCTTATGATCACTGAAACAAAGCTCACCGACAGGGATAGACGGCTTCCATGAACCACACGGGCCAGGAGATCTCTGCCGTACTCGTCTGTGCCAAAGGGATGAGCCATGGAAGGCCACTGAAGTCGCTGAGAAATGTTCTGCTCTATTACCTGCGTATTGTAGTCAAACAGGAGATCTGCAGATACCGATATCAGAACCAGGAGGATCAGAAAAACAAGCCCTGCTATGGCAGCCTTGTTTTTCATAAGCTGTCCTGCCACCTCCTTAAACTGACTGGTCTTTTTATACTTTTTAACACTTGTCAGAGAATACTCCATTGTTTCCTCCTTCTTTATGAATACATGGATCGGATTCTCGGATCCACAAAGCCGTAGAGAAGGTCAATCAACAGATTGACCACCGAGAAACAGACTGTCATGACAATGATACAGCCCAGAACCATCGGCACATCCCGGGCATTAATAGACTGCACTAAAAGCCTTCCAATCCCCGGCCATGCAAAAACGGTTTCAGTCAGCACAGAACCGCCCAAAAGCTGGCCCAGCTGGATTCCGCACACCGTAATAGTAGGAATCAAGGCATTTTTAAACGCATGCTTCATAATAACCTGCCGTCTGGAGACCCCCTTTGCCCTGGCCGTTCTGATATAGTCCTGCCTGATTGTCTCCAGCATGGAAGAACGCGTAGTCCTGGCAATGGCAGCCATATTCATAAATCCCAAAGAAATAGCTGGCAGGATATAGCTCTTCCAGCTCTCCGCCCCCTGCACCGGAAGCCACCCAAGCTTCAGAGAGAAACAGAGGACAAGAAGCAGAGCCAGCCAGAAGATCGGCATGGACACACCGATTAGAGACAAAATCATGCTGATATTGTCAAACCAGGTGTTCTGTTTCACTGCTGCCAGAATTCCCAGTGGGATTGCCAGTATAATAGAAATTACTCCTGCCACAACAGAAAGATTCAGAGTATAGGGGAATCTTGCAAATACCTCCTCGGCTACAGGACGTTTCGTAGAATAAGAGGTTCCCAGATCACCCTGCACAAAATTCACCATATATCTGCCGTACTGCATAATTGCCGGATCATTCAGCCCCATCTCCTCTCGAAGTTCCTCCACTTGTTCCTGTGTAGCGCTCTCTCCCAGTATGAGTTTTGCCGCATCACCTGGTGCAAGCTGCATGATCATAAAGACGAGAAATGTCACTCCGATGACAACCGGTATCAGGGCCAGCAGCCTTTTTATGACATACTTAACCATAAAATCCTCCTTTTTCTGAATTTCAAAAGACCGCCGGGCATTCTGCTCTCTGCCCGGCGGCCCGGCCGTTTGGCTTGTCCAATCGATCCTTACTTCCAGTACATGTCATTAAATCCCACATATCCAGTAGCACTGGCTGTCACGCCTCCCAGATTGGCATTATAGGCCCTGAACATTAACGGCTGGTAAAGTGAAATCTGAGGTGCCATACCGTTGATCTGCTCCACAATCTGTTCAATCTTCTCTACCCTCTGCGCCTCATCAATCGTCGCCTCTGCATCCTTTACCAGAGCGTCAATCTCCGGATCATTCAGGGAACCTGGATAGGTAAGAGCCCGGTCAGAATGGTACCTCTGAATATAGGTAAGCGCATTGGACGGGGACCAGGAGCTGATTAAGCCTGTATAGTTTCCTGCCTCCCAGTCTGAGAAATAGGTGGCTGTATCTGTGGATACCACCTCTACCTGAATTCCCAGCTTTGCAAGATTACTCTGCATTACTGTCGCAGCAGCTACTTTTGTCTCATTGGAACAGATAATTGGCAGCACAATGTCCTCTGGATTTCCTCCCCACTGTTCCAGATATTCCTGAGCTTTCTCCAGGTCATAGGTACAGGCACCCTCTTCCGTGCTTCCCGCATATCCCATAGCTATGGAAGTATAGTTTGGAACTCCATACCCATTTAGAGCAGCTGCGATAATATCTTCCCTGTTGATTCCATAATTGATGGCCTGCCGGACATTCACATCATTGAATGGCTCCTTATCGAGATTCAGGCCCAGGAAAAAGTTCTCAACGCTTGTAATCTCTTTTACCTCATATTTGCTGTTTTCCTTGAGCCGTTCCACGTCTGCACTGGGCACCTCATAAACAAAATCTACCTCCCCAGCCTCCAGAGCAATCGTTCGGGATGTCCCTTCGGGAATTATTTTAAAAATCAGATTTGGGATGGAGGCTCTTCGCTCTGTGTCAAAATATTCATCAAAGGCCTCAAAAGTCAGGGAATCGCCATACTGCCAGGAGACAAATTTATATGGCCCTGTGCCCACAGGTTCTGCATTGAAATCATGCCCCGATTCAATCAGCTCCTCCGGCACAATAAAATTATAATGGTAGGCCAGATCCGCCAGAAGGCCTGCATAGGGCCCATCTGTCACAATTTTTACAGTAGAATCATCGACTGCCTCCACCGACTGAATATTTTTCGTATAGTTCGCACTGCCTGGAAAGGTCTTGGCCCACTCAATACTGGCTTTCACATCTTCAGCCGTGCATGTCTCCCCGTTATGGAATTTAATATTATCTTTCAAGGTAAAAATCCAGTCTGTATCATTTTCCACAGTATATTCTGCTGCCAGATCGGGAACAACTTCCAATGTCTCATGATCCACTCGCATCAGTCCGTTATAGGTGAGAATATTCATGTACACAGAAATCACGGAATCGTGATCACAGGTGGTCAGGGACGGCGGTTCTCCCGTCAAAGCCACGGTGAGCGTGTCTTTTTTCTTTCCGCTCTGAGCCTCTCCCTGTACACTTTTACCGGAATCCCCCTCCGTATTTTCCCCTGAACTTCCTCCTGTTGTCGCGCATCCCGCCAGAGACCCGGCTGTCAGGACAGCTGCCAGCAGAACTCCCAGAAACTTTTTGGCTTTTTTCATCATGCTTCTCCTCCTTTATTTTTTGATTTTTATTATCTTTTTGTATTATCCTGTTTAATGTTTATTTTTAATAAATAATGCCTTATTTTTTTCTGTAAATTCATTATAGCAGTTGATCTCCACATATAGATAATATATAATTCCTATAATCGTTACACAAAAATACCTATAGCATTGCCGCCCAGGCAGCATTGACTTCTTAGGAGATTAACCATGACACTGAATCAGCTGAAATACGTAATCGAAATTGCCAGAACAGGCTCTATCAATAAGGCAGCTAATAACCTTTTTATTTCCCAGCCCGTTCTCTCAGCCTCCATCAAATCGCTGGAAACCGAGCTTGGAAAGAACATTTTCTCCCGCTCAACAAGGGGTATCGAGTTAACCCCCTTCGGCCAGATTTTTTTGTCCTATATTACCCCCATTCACATGCAGCTCAAACAGCTCGATGAAATTCTATTTAAAGACGCAAAAAAACCGTCCCTGCGATTCACTATCGCAAGCAACGGTTTTCACTTTATCAGCAATGTATGTTCCGAACTCTATGGAAAATACCAGAACTCTGGCATAAAAATTGAATCCCGCGAGGCCTTCGGTTTGGAGGCCATGAACCTTGTGGCCAATCATATTGCAGAGATCGGCATCATCCGCCAGTGGAGCTGTTATAAAAATCTTTACAGCAACCAGTGCCGTGCCCTAAATCTCCAGTATTATCCCATCACCACCCTGAACATCGGTATCACAGTTGGAAAGGGAAATCCCCTGTTCTACCAGGAAAGCAGCTATATTTCCAGGGAAATGTTAAAGCCTTTTCCGATGGTCATGTATGACTATATGGACTCCGGCCCTTTTTCCGATATTTTTGACCGGCTGAAACTGCCCGGATCCGAAAATCGTTTCGTAACCTCCTCCCGCTCCGTCATCTATGAGATCCTGGAGCACTGTGATGCCTACTATTTGAATTCTACCTACAACTATTCTATCCCGGCCGGAGAGATTAGTACCTCTATTACCAACCAGAGAACACTGATCCTGTCCGACTGTGAAATTACTTCGGAGATTGGATGGGTGAAGGCCAAAGATACCGCCCTCTCCCCCATCGCCCAGGAAGCCATCGAAATGGCACGGGAATTCCTGATTCCTGTAATATGAGAGACCCTGAAAGGCGCACACACAAATGGCCTGAGAGAGACTTCCATCCCTCTCAGGCCATTTCCGAAGCGCTTCTTCCCATCGCCTCTCTTACTGCTGTTTTTTCATGCCCTGCATCCGTACTCTGTACTGTCTCTATTGAGCTTTTATATCACCGCTGCGGCTTTCCCTGCCTTTAATTCAGGGAAACTCCGCTCTTCTTTTCAATGGCCCGCTCAATGGCCTTCTCGATCTCCATAATCGGGATCACCAGCACTGAGATAAGCAGCGCCACACCGTACTCGGCCAGAGAGATATGCTCAAACTCAAATGCATCTCTTAAAGCCGGAACATAGATTACAGCTGTAGTACAGATCAGGGAGGCAACAAACGACCACACCAGATACTTGTTCTGCTTTGGCAGTGTAAAAATAGAATGCCTTCTGGATCTCATGTTGAAGGAGTGGAAAATCTCCACCATGGACAGCGTCAGGAACGCCATCGTCATTCCGTCCGGCGAATCGGTGATCTCCCACACTCCAGCCTCCATATAATGGCCGACAAAGTAAGCAGCCATGGTCAGCACTGTGATCATGATTCCCTGGAACACAATATCAAAGCCCATGCCGTTTGCAAAAATTCCGTCCTTTGAATCTCTCGGAGGCCTCTGCATCGTATCCTTCTCCGCTTCCTCCATTCCCAGGGAAATGGCAGGGAAGCAGTCTGTAATCAGGTTAATCCAGAGCAGGTGAACCGGCTTTAAAATAGTAAAGCCCATAAGCGTCGCTGCGAACACGGAGATAACCTCTGCCAGGTTTGCAGAGAGCAGAAACTGGATCGCCTTCCTGATATTGTCGTAAATT
>JAHZAR010000017.1:31262-34775 GCA_019423835.1 Clostridiales bacterium
CTGCGCCCCTCTGCCACTGCAGAGACAATCGTGGCAAAATTGTCATCCGTCAGAACCATATCAGCCACGTTCTTAGTGACATCTGTTCCCGTGATTCCCATACCCACTCCGATATCAGCGGATTTGATGGACGGGGCGTCATTGACTCCGTCGCCTGTCATGGCGGTAATCTTTCCAAGCTTCTTCCATGCCGTTACAATGCGCACCTTGTGCTCTGGCTGTACGCGGGCATATACAGAATAATTCTGAATGGTTTTCGCAAGCTCTTCATCGGAGATCGCATTCAGTTCTGCTCCGGTGATCGCCTGCTGCCCATCTTCCAGGATTCCAAGCTGCTTCGCAATGGCCACAGCCGTATCCTTATGATCGCCTGTAATCATAATCGGACGGATTCCCGCGCTCCTGCACTCCACGATAGCTGCCTTAACCTCCGGGCGGATCGGATCAATCATGCCGGAAAGCCCCAGATAAATCAGATCATTCTCGATCGCTGCAGGGCTCGTATCCTCCGGCACGCTGTCATACTCCCTGTACGCAGCGCAGAGCACACGCAGCGCCTGATCGGCCATTTTCTTATTCTCGCCAAGAATATGGGCCTTTACTTCCTCTGTCATCGGGACAGCAGTCCCATCTATATATGCCCTTGAACAAAGCTTTAATACCTCGTCGGGCGCTCCCTTTGTGAACTGGATGAAGCCCCCCTCCGGATTTCTGTGGATGGTAGACATCATCTTTCTCATAGAATCAAAGGGGGCCTCACCCACGCGCTCATACGTTTTCTTAAGCTCTCCCTTTGGCATTCCTGCTTTCAGAGCATCATTGACAAGGGCACATTCCGTTGGCTCTCCCACTGCCTCATTGTCCTCAAGCTCCGCATCACAGCAGAGGGCCATTCCCTTTATCAGGAAGGTCTCATCGGCGGAAGAATGCTCCACAACCGTCATCTTGTTCTGTGTCAGTGTACCTGTCTTGTCAGAACAGATAATCTGTGTACAGCCGAGTGTTTCCACAGCTGTCAGCTTTCTGATAATGGCGTGGTTCTTTGACATTTTGGTCACGCCGATGGAAAGCAGAATCGTGACAACAGCCGCCAGTCCCTCCGGAATCGCGGCAACAGCCAGAGATACGGCAACCATAAATGTGTCAAGCACAAGCTCTCCGTTTACGCCGGCTCCAGTCATCATGCTTCTTGCAATATTGACACAGAACACCAGCACGCAGATCCCGATAACCATAAGGGTCAGGATCTTGGAAAGCTGATTCAGCTTAATCTGAAGCGGTGTTTCCTCCTCCTTCGCGTTTGCGATGGCATCGGCAATTTTACCCATCTCCGTATTCATTCCTGTAGCACAGACAACCGCCTTGCCGCGTCCATAAACTACAATGGAGCCCATGTACACCATGTTCTTTCTGTCGCCAAGGGGCACATCTCCGTCTCCTGAGGCTTCCACTGTGTGCTCTGTCTTCTCGACAGCCACGGACTCACCCGTGAGGGCCGCCTCCTCCACCTTCATGGATGCGCACTCGATAATCCTGGCATCCGCCGGCACGGAATCTCCTGCCTCCAAAATAATCACATCACCGGGAACCAATTCCTCCGATTTTACGGTAAGCTGGTGGCCTCCCCGTATCACCTTCGACGTGGCCGCCGCAATCTGCTGCAGCGCCTCAATGGCCGCCTCAGCCTTAGATTCCTGGTAAACGCCCAGCACTGCATTGATCACCACGACAAGCATGATAATAATCGTATCTGCAAATCCTTCTCCCTCTCTGACCGCAAGAACTCCTGATATAACCGCTGCCGCGATCAGAACAAGAATCATCGGATCGGTCAGCTCGGAAAAAAATTTGTGCAGAAGACTCTCCTTCTTCCCCTCAGCCAGCTTGTTAGGCCCGTACTTGGACAGTCTCTCAGCCGCTTCCTCCTTTGTCAGTCCCTCCTCTGTCACGGAAAGTCCCTTCATGACTTCCTCATGTGACAGAAGATACTCCTTTCTGTTTTCCTTCATGTCTGTCATTCCTCTCTTTCCTGAACCACTGGTCCTTTTCAATGGCAATTTTTCGGTTCTTTCACCGCTCCCGTCTGAAAAGCCGCCATATATTCCGCTGCCCTTCTGAGACGGTCTGTCATGTTCTGTGCACTTCTCTCCTTCCTGTGTAAAGCCAATCTCTCTGCAGCGTTTCCTGAAAAAGCTTTCTTTGTTCCTCATTCCCCAATGAGCGCTCTGCTTGTTCCGGCTTCCCTGGGCTGTATCTGCCCGCCTCATCTCACACGCTCTGTTATTATCTGCCTTTTTGACCAATAAAAAACAAGACTCCCCGCATATCCAAAATATGCTAAAAGTCTTGTTTTCCTGCAGCATGTATTGATGAACAGAAATCATGCAACCACCGGCTTTCCTGCCGGGTACTGTTGATTGCACGAAGGCAACTACTCCCTTTTAACGCTGTTTTAAGATTTTAATTTTTCATTGGGTTATTTTATACCATAATAAGGAAGATTGTCAATATAAATTATAAAGTTCCTGTAAGCTTTCACAACTTTTTTCTATTTATTTCGCACCTGGCAATCTGATTCCGGCTTTCGGCACATGCGATCTCGGACCTTCTGCGCATGCAGGGCAGAGTTTGAAACCTTCCCTGCATGGGTTCCCGGATGAGCTGCCGGAAAATTATTTCCCCATTCTTAAAATTCAGTGGCATCCCTCCTGTTTTTCCTGTATGATAGGAGGAAGAAAAGGGAGAACTACCTAAGGAGAATCTGTCTATGAAAATATTAAGCATCACCGCACAGAAACCCCACAGCACAGGCAGCGGTGTATATCTGACTGAGCTTGTAAACGCCTTTGACCGCCTGGGCCACAGCCAGGCAGTGATCGCAGGAGTCTGTGAGGAAGACACTGTACAATTTCCGGACGGGGTATCATTTTTCCCGGTTTACTATCAGAGTGCCTCTCTCCCCTTCCCTGTCGCCGGAATGTCTGATGAGATGCCCTATGAGAGCACCCGGTACCGGGACATGACGCCTGAGAGGACTGAGCAGTTCTGCCGCGCCTTTTCCGCTGCCGTGAAAAGTGCTGTGATGTCCTTCCAGCCTGATCTGATCATCTGCCATCATCTGTATCTGCTGACAGCGCTGGTGCGGGAGCTGCTGCCATCCCAGAAAACCGGAGCCCGCGGCTTACCGTCAAGGCCTGCAAAGCTGTGCCAGACCTTTCCCGGCAGCGCTGCTCCCCTCCGGCACTTCACAGGAATCATTGCCGGAATCTGCCATGGCTCCGACCTGCGCCAGCTCAAAAAAAATCCCCTTCTTCGGGAAGAGATCCGGGAACAGATCCGAAATCTGGATATCATTTTCTGTCTTCACCAGGAACAGAGAGCGGAGATACTCCGCACCTTTTCCTGCCGTTCCTGCCTGACAGAGGTGCTGGGAACCGGCTTCAACAGCCAGATTTTTCATAAGCTTCCTGACAGGTCCGGGACATCGCCTGCGATGGATGGGGACCCGTCTCA
>JAHZAR010000172.1 GCA_019423835.1 Clostridiales bacterium
TATAAGCCCGGCGGTTTTGTTACAGGTGCAGGTCATGGTTCTACTCTGCAGGATAAACAGGGGCAATACTGGCATACCTCATGTCTTCGGATCAGCGTTAACGATAAATTTGAAAGAAGATTGGGACTGTGGAAAGCCGGATTTGATAAAGACGGAGAACTGTATTGCGACCAGCGTTATGGAGACTGGCCTGTCGCTTTGGATGCAAAGCCTTTTGATCAGCCGGATTGGATGCTGCTGTCATATGGGAAAAAAGTCAGAGTATCGTCTGGCAGAGGCGCCGAACATATCACAGATGAAAATATCAGAACATTTTGGAAAGCCGGAAGTTGTCTTCCGGGGCAGTGGGTAGAGTTAGATCTTGGAGGAATCCGGGCAGTATATGCAGTACAGATCAATTTTCAGGAAGATGGAATCCGGCAGAAACTCCCGGAAGGAGAGACAGCCCGGATCCTGCCGGATGAAGAGAGATGGCTGGATACAAGACAACATTATACCCGATGGTTGCTGGAAGGATCTGTGGATGGCGCAGACTGGTTTGTACTGGAAGATAAGCGACAGTGCGAAACAGATCTTCCCCACGATTTTATTGAATCAGAAGAGGGAATAGAGCTTCGGTTTCTCAGATTGACAATAGAAGAGGTACCTTTCTATGTTCCTCCTTGTATTTCCGGACTTCGAGTTTTTGGAAAAAGCAGTGGGGAAAAGCCTTCATAGGTAGCAGAGGTGAAATTTTGTCTGGATGGAGAGATGGATGTTTATGTAGAGTGGAAAGCTCAAAATGCGGAAGGGTATTGTTTGCTATGGGGACATGCCGGAGATAAACTTTATCACAGCCGAATGATATATGGGAAAAACAGCTGTCATATCGGAGTTCTTGTCAGTGGAGAACCGGTTTATATCCGTGTTGACACTTTCAATGAAAACGGGATAACAGAAGGAAGTGTTATCTGTGTCAGGGCTTAAATGTTTTTGAATGCCTTTTGTTGGTTTGCCACATAGTCGATCAAAATTTGCATGGACTAGACTCTTATTCTCTGCAAAAAAGGATGATCAGATGAGCTTTATGCCTTTACAGTGGGTGTGGGTATGGAGGCAGGACGAGAAGAAAAGCAAAGCATATCGACATTTCCTTCCACAGCAGCGCCGGATTGCTGGACCGCATTCTGACGGAGCATCCGGAGATTGAGTTCGTTCAGCTGGCGGTAAACTGTATTGACTGGGATTCGGAGATGGTACAGGCGAAAGACTGTTATGAGGTGACACGCAGACACGGAAAAAGGCAGTAGTGATGGAACCGGTAAAAGGCGGGATGCTGGCTCACCTGCCCAAGAAGGCAGATCAGATCCTGAAAGAAGCCAAACCGGATGCGTCTATCGTCTTCTGGACTTTCTGCTTTCTGGACTCTCTGGATGGAGTAATCACGAACCTTTTCGGTATGTCCACTCTGGAACAGATGCGGGATAATATCAAGACCATGTCAGAGATACAGCCACTTTCGGATTATGAGAAAGAGGTGCTGGGAAAGGTCATCCGCGCTGCTTGGGACAGCGGGACTGTGCCGCTGGAGACGATAGAAAAATACCGGGGACTTGACCTACCATGGCGTGTCCGACACGGAGCTGCTGGAGGTGTACAGCATCTGCCAGATCCAGCCGGATCCGAATTTTACGGATGATATCAATTATCCGTAAAATGCAATGGTGGAGGATCAAAGAGACATTGATACCGATGTTCACTTCCCGGAGGAGACCGTCCCCCTTTCTGATGAGACCGACGGCACGCCTCTGCTGAAAAAAGCGGAGGCCTGGCTGCGAAAGCATTATTTTTAATAGGGAGCTGCAAGTATACGGTTCTGCTTAAAGAAAAATATTTTTTGAGACAGGCACTCTGAGAGATATTCTTTCACAGTGCCTCTTTTGAATTTATCACGGGATATAAATATAAAAAAGTATGTTTTTAAAAGAATAGATTGCAATTTGCAATCGGATAGAGGATTTTACAATCATTTGTCCTCTGCCTGTGGTAGGATGCCATCATAGGATATTCTACTTAGCGATACATTGTACAGGAAAAGGAGGAGCAGATGATGGCAGATCAGATTTATAAAGACAGCATCAGGACGCCGGAAGAGCGGGCAAAGTCCCTGTTAGAGGAGATGAGCCTGGATGAAAAGATGGCTCAGGCAGCGGGAGTGTTCCCGTTTGGGGAAGATTATCAGGATATGGAGAAGCTCGCCGCACAGATGCCTTTCGGCATCGGTACGGTAAGTACCCTGGAGATGCGGAGGATCCCCACCCTTGACGAGGCGGCGGACTGGCAGAGGAACGTTCAGAAAACGGTAATGGAGAAGAGTCCTCATCATATCCCCGCTATATTCCATATGGAAGGGCTGTGCGGCGCCTTTATACAGGAAAGCACCAGTTTTCCTTCCGGGATTGCCAGGGGATCGGGCTGGGATCCAAAGCTGGAGGAGAAGATCGGAGCCCATGTGGCCCGGCAGGAAGCCTCCTGCGGCATTACCCATATCCTGGCTCCGGTGCTGGATATTTCCAGAGATTCCAGAATGGGACGGCAGGGAGAGACCTACGGGGAGGATCCCGCCCTTGCCTCCGCCCTGGGAGCGGCTTATACAAGAGGAGCACAGAGTACGGAGACGGACGGCAGAAAGCCGGAGAGTGTGGCAAAGCATTTCCTTGGGTTTCACAACTCACAGGGAGGGATCCACGGAACCAACAGCGATACGCCGCCCAGGCTTCTGGAGGAGATCTACGGCAGGCCTTTTCAGGCGGCGATTCGTGAATCCGGCTTAAGGGGGATCATGCCCTGCTATAATTCCATTGACGGAGAACCGGCTTCTGTATCTCATACGCTGCTTACGGGACTTCTTCGGGAGCGGATGGGATTTGACGGGCTTTGCGTCAGCGATTACGGCGGTATTAACAACGCCCACAATGTCCAGAAGATCGGGGAGACGCAGGGAGAGACCGGTCTGCTTGCCATGGAAGCAGGCATGGATATCGAGATGCCAAATGCGGTAGGATACGGAGAGAAATTGAAAGATATGTTCCGCAGCGGTCAGGCGGATATGGAAGTGCTGGACCGGACGGTGCTGCGGATACTGGAAGCCAAGTTCCGGATGGGACTTTTTGAGCATCCTTTTGCCATGACGGGAGA
>JAHZAR010000173.1 GCA_019423835.1 Clostridiales bacterium
AATGGCTGGCGGTCTGCTTTCTCCTCCTGAGCTTCTCGCTGACCACGCCTGCTTCCATGCGTGCATCGGGCTGGATAAAATTTGTCAGGGAGGATTTTCCAACCCCTGACGGTCCTGCCAGAACCGTTGTCTTATGGCGGATCAGATCATGAATCTCCTGCAGTCCGGACTCCTCGTAGGTGCTGATGAAGTGGATCTCATATCCTGCCGGGCCGTAGACAGCCCGCAGCCTCTCCATCTCCTCCTCCGAGGAGAGATCAATTTTATTAAAACAGATAATGGCCGGTATCTGCTGGCGCTCCATCATTACGAGAAAACGGTCTAACAGATTGAGGTTGGGCATGGGCTCCGTGATTGCAAAAACCACGAGAGCCTGGTCCACATTGGAAACCGCCGGTCGGATCAGGGAATTTTTCCGTTCCAGGACAGAGACAATATTCCCCGTCCCTTCCCTGTCATCGAGGATTTCAAACTCCACATTGTCCCCCACTAACGGCTTGATCTTTCTGTTTCGGAACACGCCCTTTGCCCTGCACTCATAAACTCTCCCCTGTCCGTCGTGGACATAGTAAAAGCCGGCAATTCCCTTGATAATCTTCCCTGTCATCCCTATGCATCTACCTCCATAAACTCCAGAGGATAGGTCTTCAGCACTCTGCCGTTGGTCACATCCCGGATCTGAAGTTCCCCTGTCAGGACTCCATCCTCTCCCGTAAGCTGGTAATGCACGGGGAGCGTGACATCTCCCTTCATCTCCCTGGCATCCATAACTGTCGTCGTTCTCTTCTGCCCGTTCACCGTCTGCACCATAACAATCTCAACCGTGATAGTGGTAGAGGCGCCTCCCGGGCCGAAATTATCCTTGAGCGGATAATCGTCATTGACGATGGCCACATACTTTGTGCCCCTGCCAATGCTGACTACATAGCTGACGGTGCTTCCCTCCGGCACCTCCTCATCCTTCAGCGGAATCTGGCTGATAATCTGTCCTCTGGGAACCGTATCACTCTTCTGTGTGAGGATCTGTTCCTCAGGTGCTGCCGTAAGCCCCGCTGCTGTCAGAAGCTCTGCCGCCTGTTCTTCAGTCTTTCCCGCCAGATCAGGCACCGGTACCATGGTGACGGCAGGCCCTGAGCTGACATAGAGGCGGATCTCACTTCCGGGCGCTGCGCTCGCCGGCTCATAGCGGATCACCTGATCCTTTGTGATGGTGTCGCTGTTCTCAGACTGAAGCGATACCTTCAGTCCTTTGGCTTCAAGCAGGCTCTTGGCGTTCGTTCCGTCCAGAGCCTCAAGGCCAAGAGCCGTCAGATCGATCTGCGATTCGTCTGTCTCGGTGGAGGCCTCCTCACCGCCCTCACCCACGACAACCCTGATCGTGGTCTTCTGCTCAACAACAAGTCCCTTCTTTTCTTCCTCAGACGGAGTGTAGCTGTAGCTCAGCTTCAGATGACTCTCCCTGGCTTTCTCTTCCGCCTCATCCTCGGTCATTCCGACGAAATCAGGAACCCTTGTTTCCGTATCCCTGAGCCCTGAAGTGCTTTCTCCAGACTCTACTGCCGGAGGTGTCAGCTCTGTGTGGGAACCAGAATTAAAGATTCCTCCTAGCTTTGCAAAGATCACAACCAGCACGGCCACAATGATGATGGCCACGGCCACACCGACTGTGGTGAGCAGTTTTTCAATCTGTGGATTTACATCTGCGCTCCGGGCATTCTTTCCTCCCTTTCTGCCTCCGGAAGTCCGGCTGGATCCGGAGCCGTGCCCCCTGTCATAACCGTAGTCCTCCTCATAGTCATAGTCCAGGCTGCGGCCGGCCTCCACGGAGTCCTGACGTCCATAGCCTCCTGAATGCCCGCGCTCAAACTCTCTGTCATAATCCCTGTCATAGCCGCCGTGCTTCAGCTCACGTCCGCTTTCCGGCTCTTTCCTTCTGTCATGGCCGTGCTCTCTGTCACTTCTTCTCTCGTGCTGTCCTCCTGTCCCCGGCACATTGCGGAGACTGTTGCTCTGGCCACTCATGACAATGGGGCCTGTATTTCGCCTGGGAGCGTTCTTTATCTGGCTCAGTTCCTCTCCTGAGATCACCATCGTAGGCGAGGAGGTATCCACTTCCGGCTCCTGCGCCACAAAGTCGTCATCCGGATCCACGAGGGCATGGCGCAGATCAGCGATCAGCTCATAGACATCTGCATACCGTTTTTCCGGCTTTTTCTGGGTACATTTCATAATAATGCGTTCCAGGCTCACCGGAATCTCAGGATTCAGCCGGGAGGGCGGAGTAACAGGCTGTTCCAGATGGGCCAGCGCAATGCTCACCGTATTGTCTCCGTCAAAGGGAACCGTTCCCGTCACCATCTCATACATGGTAATTCCCAGAGAGTAGATATCTGTTCTGGAGTCGCTGAAGCCTCCTCTGGCCTGTTCCGGCGAAATATAATGCACAGAGCCGACAGCCGTCGCTCCGATGGTCTGGGAGGTGACAGCCCTGGCGATACCGAAATCTGCCACCTTTACCTTCCCGTCCCTGGAAATAATCATATTCTGTGGTTTGATGTCCCGGTGGACAATATGCTGATCGTGGGCGGCTGCAATTCCCTGGGCCACCTGGATGGCAATCCCGATAGCCTCCTTGGAGCCCAGTCTTCCCTTCTTTGTTATATAGCTTTTTAGGGTGATCCCCTCGATCAGCTCCATGACAATATAGTGAATGCTTCCCTCGTCCACAACATCGTAAACGCTCACAATGTTGGGATGGGAAAGTCCTGCTGCCGCCTGGGCTTCCATCTTGAATTTTTTTACAAAGCCTGCGTCTGAACTGAATTCTTCTTTTAAAACCTTGATGGCCACCAGCCTGTTGAGCTTATGGCATCTCGCCCGGTAAACCTCTGACATTCCGCCGGAGCCAATCTGTTCAAGAATTTCATATCGATCCTGAAGGTACATTCCCGGTCTAAGCATCATAATCCGTCCACCTCACTTATCTGGGGATCGATCAGGACCACTGCAATGTTGTCCTTTCCCCCGTTCTGATTGGCTAACGCAATAAGCGCTCTGGCCTTGCTCTCAAGAGGGCCGGGAAGGAGCACCAGGCGGAAGATGGCGGAATTGTCCACCATATTGGAAAGCCCGTCGGAGCACAGAAGAAT
>JAHZAR010000174.1 GCA_019423835.1 Clostridiales bacterium
CGGTGTGGCCTGCGGCGTGGTCTGGCATTTCGGCAGCTTTTTTGCGGATACGGTTTTTAAAACGCCTTTCTGCGTCTATGCCCTGAGGACGCTGGCACCGACGATCTGGATTATGGCCTATCTGGGAGTGCTCCGGGGGTATTTTCAGGGCCATGGCACGATGATTCCCACCGCTGTTTCCCAGATTTTTGAGCAGATTGTGAATGCGGTGATCAGTGTGACGGCAGCAGGCGTCCTCTTCAAGGTGGGCCTGGATTCCAACCGTGTGTTTGAGACAACCGGCTATCCGGAAGCCTTCGGGGCGGCCGGGGGGACCATAGGAACCGGGGCCGGAGCCCTGACTGCGCTTCTGTTTATGCTGTTTCTGTTCGCTGTATACCGTCCGTTCATGAAGAAAAAAATTCGGAGGGACAGGCAGGGCAGCAGAGAGTCCTACGGACATATTACGGGCGTCTTTTTTATGACCGTGATGCCCGTCATTCTGAGCTCCGCCGTCTACAATATCAACGCGGTGGTGGACAACAGTCTTATGGCCTATGGGATGGATGCCCTGGGAAGAGGAGAGGAATTCCTGGCTCTCTGGGGCATCTACAATAATAAGTACCTTCTCCTGGTTCATGTGCCGCTAGCCATGGCCAATGCCCTGTCCTCCTCCCTGATTCCTTCTCTGGCGGCGGCAGTGGCCAGAAAGCAGAGGGGGGAAGCGATCAGAAAGACGGGGATGGCTATCCGCTTTTCCATGATGATTGCCATTCCGGCGGCCGTGGGCCTGACGGTGCTGGCAGAACCGGTAAACCGCCTGCTGTTTCACAGCGGCGACACAGCAGAGGCGGTAAAGATGATGGTCTGGGGCTCCTCTGCCGTCGTATTCCTGTCTCTGTCCACCGTGATGAATGCGATTCTGCAGGGTCTGGGGCATATGAATCTTCCGGTCAGACATGCGGCAGCAGCCCTGGTGCTCCATGTGGCAGCTCTCTATGTGATGCTGATGGTTCTTCACTGGGGAATTTACAGCGTGCTTTTTGCCAACATTCTGTTTGCGGTGATTATCTGCCTGCTTAACTGGTTCTCCATCAGGAGGATTCTTCATTACCGCCAGGAGCTTAAGAGAACCTTCATCCTTCCGTTTGCTGCCTCTGCTGTCATGGGCGCTGCGGCATACGGCTGCTATCAGGGGCTTTCCCGCCTTCTGGGAAGCAATGGAATCGCTGCCGCAGGCTCCATTCTTGCAGGCGTCCTGGTCTACGGTATCCTGCTGCTGAAAATCGGTGGGGTGGAGGCGCAGGAGCTCCAGACGATGCCAGGTGGCGCCAGGCTTCTGAGAGCGGCCAGGAGGCTCAGAATCCTGCGGTAAGCTCAGGAAAAACAAGAACCGCATCCTTTCCCGAGAGGGGAAAATAATTTTCCGGCATTTTTCGCCTGCAGGCGTTTAAAAAAGTCCCTCTTGACGATACTATTCGTTAAGGAGGGACTTTTTCCATGAAACGGTATTATTATATAGCGGTAATTGCGGCCGCCGCGCTTCTCATCGGCGGAATCGGTGCGGGCGTGTTTCTGCTTTCCAGAAGACCTGAGCCTGTCAGACCGGTTCCCGGTACAGTTCTGGAATCAGAAACTGTGACAGAGGAGCATGAGGCGGGCGTAAGCGGACGGAAGGAAATCAGTGACCAGTTGGGAGCCGGAGAAGGGGATGGGATGGCAGCCGGACTTCCCGGAAGTCTTGTTCAGGCACAGCAGGCAGAGGGACAGAAGACAGGAGAGGTCTTAAACCAGGACAAGGCGCCTGGAATGGAGAGCGGGACAGGAGAGGAGTACTGCCTGGTGTCGGAAAACGGCTTTCTCCTTGTGTTTGCTAAGGACAGAAGTTCTGTCTTTCTGGATACCCACATGCCTCTGACAGAGTTTCCGCTAAAAGAGCAGGAGCGCCTTCTGGATGGAATCTGGTTCTCCTCCATGATCGAGGTGCTTAACTATCTGGAATCCTTTACCAGCTAGGGGGATACAGCAGGGCCGGTACGGATGTTCAGAGAGCCGGGAGCTGAATTCCGTATGCGGCCGTGAGACGGCTGCGCCCGGAGCTCTGGCCGGCGAGAAGTCTGAACTGCCGGATTGCACTTTTCTGCAGGTTCATGTATACTTAACCATTATCCCTTCACAGCCGCAGCAGCTGTCTGTACAGCTGCTTCAGGCAGGGAGGGAAACAAGGACAGGAGAGTTGTCATGAAGAAACACGTACTTATCATAGGAGGCGGCGCCTCCGGGATGGCTGCTGCAGTTTTTGGGGCCAGGCAGGGGGCAGAGGTTACCATTCTGGAGCATATGGATCGGGTTGGAAAGAAGATTCTTTCTACAGGCAATGGAAAGTGCAACCTGACCAACCGCTATATGGAACCAGGCTGCTACCGGTGCAGTGTGCCGGAATTCCCCATGGAGGTGCTCAGCCGGTTCGGGGAAGAGGACACGGAGGCGTTTTTTGAAGATCTCGGCATTGTGCTGAAGGACAGAAACGGATACCTCTATCCGGCTTCCGGACAGGCCTCATCAGTACTGGATGCACTGAGGGAGGAGCTTGCTCTGCAGGGAGCGGCAGTAATTACAGAATGCGGCCCTGTACATATAGAGGCGCCGGAAGGTCCGGCAGAAAAGTGGAAAGTGACATGTGACAGAGGAACCTTTTTTTCTGATGCTCTGATTCTTGCAGCCGGTTCCAAGGCGGCGCCGGCTACCGGCTCGGACGGAAGCGGATATAAGCTGGCCAGAAAGCTGGGACACAGAATCATCACCCCGCTGCCGGCTCTGGTGCAGCTTCGGTGCAGAGAGCCGTTTTTTAAGCAGATTGCAGGTGTCCGGACGGAGGCTCAGGTGAAAATTCTGGCAGAGGGGGAGGAACTGGCCTCTGACTGCGGGGAGCTTCAGATGACGGACTACGGCATTTCCGGAATCCCT
>JAHZAR010000175.1 GCA_019423835.1 Clostridiales bacterium
CCAAATCTGAAAAGGGACGCTCCTATGTGTTCGATATTTCCGATACCTATGGAAAAGAAGTCTCTTTATGGAAATTAGATGTCTTGCAGGATGAAGACGCAGTCAAAGCAGCCTTGCGGCTTCCAAAACAGGAACCTTTACGGGAAGGCCTGCTGATTGGAGCCAGTGAAGAAGCTGCCGCAGCAGCGGAAGAATATTGGGAAGAATATCTCCAGCGAGATTCCCACCCCATGACACAGGAAGAAATGCGGGAGCTGATGGAAGATACGGTGTGCCAGATGGTTATGCTGCGTACCGGCCTGGAGCCTCTTTCCACCATCCGGCACAAGGAATTGCTGCCGGAACAAGGTGAATGGATAGGAAATCCTCTTTCTCTGTGCGCCCAGCAGATACTTCGACAGATCGAAACTGCTGTTAAACATCCGGAGCGCTATCTTCTTGCGGAACCGACTGCAAATCAGGAAGAACTGCAAACCGAACCGGAGAAAGACAATCTACCGGAAGCGGCAAAGGAGCAGGAGGAGCCACAGCCAGCAGCTCCCAACCTTTCGGAGCTGTCCATCAGCCGTACCGGGGATACTCTGGTAATCGGACAGGAAGAAAAAGCCTCCAAAGAAGTGGAGATCACTGTGACAGATGAGGATTGGAAAGCAATCCAACAGGCTATACCGGAAAAACCGGATGTATCAGAGCCGGAGCAGGAAACTGCTGCCAGAGATCCGCTTTCTCCAGCATATCGGGCAGGAGATCAGGTGTATCTGGAAAATACCCTTTTTGAAATCACTCAGGTATCAGACCGGGAGGTACAGCTTCTTGATCCGGCCCTGACATATCCGATTTTTCGTTCGGAACCACGGGAATATTTTGACCGGCTGCTCCAACAGGATGAAAGAAATCGGGATATCACTGATTTCCTTTCTGCGGACCTGAATCGCACAGATTATGATCTTCAGGAAGCTCTTGTTGGGGATGGCGGCCTGATGGAGCTGAAAGATAAAGAGATCATTGCGGGACATCTGCGAGCTGGACGAGGAAATGACTACATTGCACAGCGGCTTTTCCATACTTTTGATGGAACTACCGGCACCATGACACAAATCACTGGCAGCACACTGGAGTATTCCGCTGATGGAACTGGTTTGCACGTCCGGATAAATAATAAATCCTCCACTGGAAAGGAGATTTCCTGGGCAGAGGTTTCCTCTGTTTTACGGGCATTATTTATACAGGAACAGGGTGGATTTCTGCAGGAGCCGGAACTTTCTTTTCCTGTCAGCCAAAATACTGCCATGGAACAGATGAGTTTCTTTCCTGTGGAAAACCAGAAGACAGAAGAAGATACTGTTATGGATATCGTCCTTACCGGGGGTTCCGGTTTTGAAGGAGGCAAGACCCGGATACTAAAATTCTCAAAAAACGATCCGGAAGACCATGTTTTTGCAGATTTCCTCAAAAAAGAATACGGGATCGGCGGCTCTGCCGGAGGAATTGCGGATAATATTCTCAGTTATGATTATGATGGGAAAGGAATTGTAATCTGCTGGAAAAACAAAACAGGAAATCCGCAGAATACCCATATAGCCTGGCTGAAAGCCGCCAAAAGAATCCGAAACCTGATTAAAAAAGGGCAATACACAGATCCGGAAAAAAAGTCTGTCTACCTCCACTCGGCACAATATGCGTCTGAGCACGGAGAGATGGAGGAGTATCGCATATCGCATAAAGCTGATTTTGCCTGTAAAGAAGCAGTAGAAGAAGCGATAAATCGCTATTATTCCAACAACAGGTTAAATTCCCAAGCGGCACTGGAGGAGGTTTTAGACGAATTTGGAGAAGAACGTGTCCGATATATACTGGCCAATACAGTAAAGCATAAAAACCAGGACGACCGTATTTCTCAGGAGAATAAGGAATGGGCAAATACCATTCTAATCCCTGAAAACAGTGCCATAGCGAACGATGGAACATTTCTGACTGTAGATGGAGTAAACCCGGGTCTGATCAACCTGATGGTAGCCAGTTTTCGTGAGGAAAAAGAATTATCTGCAAACAAACAGATTGCTTCACAATCTGTTTCTCCTGAAAAAGATCCGCCCGCAGATTTTACCAGTTACCAGATCTACCAGCTGAAAGAAGATCCCAGCCTGCGTGACTATCGCTTCCTTTCCCTTGAGAGCATGAAAAAACACGACCTGGAAATTTCACCGGAAAATTACAATCTGATCTACAGCGGGACCGTTGAAGCAGGGACTACACTGGATGCACTTTATCAAAAATTCAATGTTGACCGCCCGGAAGATTTTACCGGTCACAGCCTGTCTGTATCGGATGTAGTGGCTGTTCACACAAACGGGAAGTGGCAGGCATGGTATGTGGATTCTATCGGATTTACAGATGTTTCCCGGGAGTTTTATCTGACCCCGGAATCAATTTTGCCGCCGCAGACAACGGAGATAAAAGAAAATCCGGCAGCAGGGAACTACAGAATTACAGATTCCTCTTTAGGTGAGGGCGGCCCCAAAGCCAAGTTTCAGGCTAACATCAGCGCTATCCAGCTTCTAAAGGAGTTGGAATTCACCAATCAGCAGGCCATCCCCGAACAACAGGAGATCCTTTCCCGATATGTGGGATGGGGTGGCCTGCCGGAAGCCTTTGACCCCTCTAAGGAGAATTGGAGCAAAGAATACAACCAGCTGAAGGAACTGCTGACCCCGGAAGAATATACCGCAGCCCGGGCTTCTACCTTGAACGCCCATTACACCAGCCCCATGGTGATCCGGGCCATCTATCAGGCAGTGGAAAACATGGGATTTACCACTGGAAATATCCTGGAACCTTCCTGCGGTGTGGGAAATTTCTTTGGCCTGCTGCCGGAAAAGATGCAGGACA
>JAHZAR010000176.1 GCA_019423835.1 Clostridiales bacterium
CCGCAGTCTCCGGTGATGAGCTTGATAATATGACAGATGATGAACTCGACAAAATCGTTAAGACCACTGCTGTTTTTGCCCGGGTATCGCCTGCCGATAAACTGAGAATTATCCAGAGTTTGAAACGCACGGGGGAAGTTACCGCTATGACCGGTGACGGCGTAAATGACTCCCCTGCATTAAAGGCTGCTGACATTGGCGTTGCTATGGGTATTACCGGAACAGATGTGGCCAAAGATGCGTCAGATATGATTTTGCTGGACGACAGCTTTACCACAATTGCCTGTGCCATTAAAGAAGGACGCCGCGTTTACCGGAATATCCAGAAGGTCATACAATTCCTTCTGGCCGGCAACATCGCAGAGATTTTAACTCTATTCATTGCCTCAGTATTCAACTGGGAGGCGCCGCTGCTGGCGGTTCACATTTTATGGGTAAACCTCGCTACGGCTACCCTCCCTGCCCTGGCACTGGGCGTTGACCCGGCCAGCAGAAATATCATGAAACATCAGCCGGTAAAATCTGGTACTCTGTTTGAAAAAGATTTAGTGCGCCGTGTCATCACACAGGGCATTTTTACAGCGGCTTTGACGACTTGTGCATACTGGATTGGTGCAGATTTGGATGGACATATGGCCGGGCAGACGATGGCGTTCTGTGTATTGGCTTTCTCGCAGATGCTGCGGGCCTTCAACCAGCGTTCCAATACGGAACCCATCTGGATACGGGCAGAAGGAATAAACCCGTGGCTGATTATTTCTTTTGCTGCCTCGGCATTTCTGATGGCGTGCATTTTATTTATCCCGGCTCTGAGAAGTGCATTTCAGCTTACCTTACTGAATGGCGGCGAATGGCTGATCGTCATTGGACTGTCTATGCTATCTGTAATTCAAGTGGAGCTTATAAAACTTGTAAAGCGAATTTATAACAGAGCCGGCTAGGCCCTCACTCTCACAGTGTTCCGTATCATGGCAGCGTTCTGCGGCACGTTCCTACTATGACAGATGCCGTATTCCCGCATTGCCTATGCAGATAGACAGCAGCACAGCCGCCGGCAAAATGACGCGGGTACTGGAAGCGGAAGCCGCTGCTGCACAGAAAACGGCTTATCCGGTATGAGCCGGGAGCATGGAAAAGCGGCCGCGCCTGAAGCGTGGCCGCCGGAACCTCTCCTATAGAGCAGCAATCTCTTGTGCAACCTCCGCCGCACTCTTCCCGGATGTCTCTACTTTTACTGTATTTAGTTTCTGATAGAGAGGAATACGCTTTACACTTCGCTCAACTACATCAGGAGTACGAATCCCCGCTGTCACATCTTTCTGTAAGCGCTGAGCAAGTTCCTGCTCCGAGCAGAGCAGAGAAACGGTTATTATACGGCAGTCAACAGTATTCAGACAGGAAATGATTCTGTCAATGATGGATTGCTCATGCATAACCCAGCAGAAAATGATATTCTCATAGGCAGAACATTTTAGAAAGTTGTTTAATACTGCACAAATATTTTGCAGCACCATTTCTTTTGTTTCACTGGTAACTTGAAATGGACTGGAATCCCAACACCAATCCCCGTCAAGAAATACACTATTGGGCATTTTATGCTTTAGAATTTGGCTGACGGTGCTTTTGCCGATTCCCATAGTACCGCCAATTATAAACAGCTTTTTCATCGCTTATCTCCAGGATGTGATATTCTCTTGCTTTTCCGGCAGGAGCGGCACAGATACAGGGGAGCGGCTGTCACGAATCATCTGAGAAGTCTTTTAAGAAAAACCCTCTTTTCTGCCGGTATCTTCCTTCTTCTGGTTTCTTCTTTCACCGCTGTTTTTAGCGGCCGCTCACCCCTTAAATGTTTTCCGGACGCTGTGACGGGGCCTCTGCGGCGGTCACTGCCGCGCACTTCTGGCCGCCCCCAGGTTTCTGAGCGTTTTTACAAAGCCCAGATCCTCCAGTTTCTTTACAATCACAAAAAAAATAACAGAGTCAATGGGCCACATAATCAGATTTTTTAACAGTCTCGGCCCAATCAGAACCGCCATTCCCTTGCCGTACATGAAGCTGAGGCACCAGGTGTTTAAAAGTACGTTGCAGATAAGAGCTACCAGAAGCTTTGCAAGGAGGACACGGCTGAAGGTGACAGGCCTGCGGTAGAGAACCGTTCCGTAAATCCCGGCGCCCAGCATGGATCTCAGGGTAAATCCGGGAAAAAAGGCCCCTGTCGGCTTGGCCACAAACTTCAAAATGTCCAAAATTCCCGCATAAAACATGCCCGTCACAGGGCCAAACAGGTAGTAGACAAACTGATTTGCCACACTTCCGAAACCGATTTTGAGATAGGGCCCTGCCTCAATGGTAAAATAGCCCAGTACAACGGAGACAGCCATAAACATGGCTGATGTGGTCAGCGTCCTCAGATGTCTTAATTCCTTCCACGACTGGGCATACACGTCTGCGCGTTTTTTCATAAAAAATACCTCCTTCGTGCAGAATCTCGAACCGCACCAGGGAGATATTTCCTTCCACGGATGCAGCGGGATGCGGGGAACAGACCGCGAAGGTTTCCTTCTTCGTCCGGACAGCAACTCCCTGTCCATCCGGCACTTAACGCCTGATCCCCTACTCTGCGTTCTTATTCATCTGTAACCATCGTACATCATACCCTCCGGCGGATTTCAGCGCCCGGTTTTCAGCATTTACTGCTGAAACCGGCATGCGCAGGTATAATGACTGCTTTGCAGTCATTATACCATATCCTCCGGATATGCTATCTCTCCGAGGGATGCACACTCGCCGCATTGGTATTTTGGCTCCCTCCGGGCTCCAGCGGCTCGGCGCAGGTATAATGACTGCTTTGCAGTCATTATACCATATCCTCCGGATA
>JAHZAR010000177.1:0-269 GCA_019423835.1 Clostridiales bacterium
AATCTATTAAAGATGACGAGATTGTAGTTGAGCTGACAGTCGCTTCTTCCGATATGGGTAAGGTGATTGGAAAGCAGGGCAGGATTGCAAAGGCGATCCGCTCTGTTGTAAAAGCAGCCGCATCAAAAGAAGATAAGAAAGTTATTGTAGAGATTCAGTAACAGTGAAGCCGCCGGCCTTATGAGCAGACGGCTTTTTGCTTTTACAGGCAGGCGGAACGAAGTTCAGAGGAGAGAGCATATGGAACAGTTTCTGCGGGTGGGAGTGAT
>JAHZAR010000177.1:279-2730 GCA_019423835.1 Clostridiales bacterium
GTTTTTCCCACAACCGATGACATAAACCGATTTAAAAAGCTGAAGGAGGTGTTTCTGGACACAGGAAAAGAGAAGCTCCTTCTTCATGTGGAGCAGGTAAAATTTTTTAAGGGAATGGCAATCCTGAAATTTAAGGAGTTTGGCAGCATCAACGAGGTAGAGCCCTTCAGAAAAAAGGATCTGCTGGTTTCCAGGGACAAAGCGGTGAAGCTGGCCCCAAATGAAAACTTTATCGTGGATCTCATCGGCCTTACCGTTGTGACGGACGAGGGGGAGGAGTTCGGAACCGTGAAGGATATTCTCCAGACGGCTGCCAACGATGTGTATGTGATCGAGGGGAAAGACCACAAGGAATACCTCTTTCCCTCCATCAAGGAGTGCATCCTGGATGTGGATCTGGAGGCCGGAAGGGTACTGGTTCACATTATGGACGGACTTCTGGATCTGTAGCCCGGCAGGGAAAGGCTTTAGGAGGATGGAATGAATTACCATATACTGACATTATTTCCCGAGATGGTGATGGGAGGACTGAAAAACAGCATTATCGGGCGTGCCATGGAAAAAGGTCTGATCACCGCGGAGGCGGTCAATATCCGTGATTATTCTGCTGACAGGCATCACCATGTAGATGACTACCCCTACGGCGGAGGCGCAGGGATGGTTATGCAGCCGGGGCCGGTGGTGGAGGCCTATGAAGCCCTGTCATCCCGCATCGGAAAGCGGCCGAGAGTGATCTATATGACGCCCCAGGGCCGTGTATTCACCCAGAAAATCGCAGAGGAGCTGGCCGGGGAGGAGGATCTGGTGTTTCTCTGCGGCCATTATGAGGGGATCGACGAGCGGGCGCTGGAGCTGATCGTGACGGATTACCTGTCTGTGGGAGACTATGTGCTGACAGGCGGCGAGCTTCCGGCTATGGTGATGATTGACTGCATCTCCCGCCTGGTTCCCGGAGTGCTGAACAATGACGAGTCGGCAGAGTTTGAATCCTTTCACGATAATCTGCTGGAGTACCCTCAGTACACGCGTCCGGAAGAATTTCGCGGAAAGCGGGTGCCGGAGGTGCTGCTGAGAGGGGATCACAAAAAGATTGAGGCCTGGCGCAGAGAGCAGTCCATCCGCCGCACCATGGAGCGCAGGCCGGAGCTGATGAAGGGCGCAGTCCTCACAGAGGCCGAGAGCGCCTATGCCGACGGCCTGAAAAGGGGGATGGAGAAGGCTGCCCGCGCGTCCTACCGGGTTCTGAGCTTTGACCTGTTCCAGACTCTGGCAGATGTGAATGCCAGGATTCCCGAGATCTGGAAGGAAATCCTGGGGGAGCATTACACAGAGCGCCGTGCCAGAACGGGAGCGGAGGCGGTTGTGAGCGCCTATGGAAAGCTCCTGCGGACTTCGTTCAGAAAAAGGGAATTTCTGGATATGGAGGAGATGTATCTGCGCTGTTCAGAGGAGGTGCTTCGCGTTACCGGATTTGGAGGAGAAAAATTCGGCGTTTCCAGGGAACAGATGGCGGAGGCGATCCTGAAAAATCACAGTCAGGCTCCTGTGTATGAGGATGTGGTTTCGGTACTTAAAAAGCTGGGGGAACGGTATCGCCTGGTTCTCTCCAGCGATGCCAGCCCTTTTATGGCAGAAGGAGTCCTTGAGAGACTTAAGAAAGAGGGCGTCACATTTGAGCAGGTCTTTCTCTCTGACGAGCTTCGCATCTGCAAGGGGAGACCGGACGGAGCCTTTTTCGATGCAGCTGTGAGGGCACTGGGAGTGAGGCCGGAGGAGATGCTCCATATTGGAGACAGCCCCAGCGACGTGGCGGGGGCGGCCGCTGCGGGAGTCCATACCTGTCTGATCAGCCGTGATTATGCCCCGTATAAAGGAAAGGTACAGCCTGACTACCGGATAGAAAGTCTGGAAGAGGTGTTCCGGTACCTGAACGGAGGCGGGAGTGCTCTGTAATTTTTCCAGACTGCCCATCGGAAACCAGTCAGAAAAATCAGTCAGAAAATCTGCAGAAAAAGCCTTGCGCGGGCAGAAATTCTGTGGTACAATCTATACTCGTGAAATAAAGAGATGGTCCTCTGTTACGCATTGTATTAAGAACATCAAAGATTTTAAAGGAGGTTCATTTAGATGAACGAGATTATCAAGAACATTGAGAGCGCACAGTTAAAGGCAGAAGTGCCGGAGTTCCACGTAGGCGATACAGTTAAGGTATACGCTAAGATCAAAGAGGGAAACCGTGAGAGAATCCAGGTTTTCGAGGGAACAGTAATCAAGAGACAGAACGGCGGCATCCGCGAGACTTTCACAGTAAGAAAGAACTCCAACGGCGTTGGCGTTGAGAGAACATGGCCGGTACACTCCCCATCTGTTGAGAACATCGAGGTAGTGAGACGCGGTAAGGTAAGAAGAGCGAAATTAAACTACTTAAGAAGCAGAGTTGGCAAGGCTGCC
>JAHZAR010000178.1 GCA_019423835.1 Clostridiales bacterium
GGAGCAGACCAGCTACTGGACAAAATATACCGGGGAGGAACTCTCGGCCATGGCAGAAGAATACAGACGGGAAACAGAGGCAAAATTAATAGAAAAGGGGGTACAAATTATTGAAAATAATGTTACAATACTAGATAATGAGTCTGTCTGTCTGTTTCGCCTGGAAATGACCACGGAGGAACCGGCAGGCAGTCCCGCGCCGATCGAGACAGAAATGGAAGAGGAGCAGTCTGCAGAGAGGGAGTCTTAACAAAAGGCGGCCCGCTGTTTTCTGCTTTCCCTGTCCGGCGGGCAAGGTGAAATATGGCTAAAGGAGAAGAGAGACAGAAAATGAGTGTGATGGAAACCATTATCGATATACCTATGGAGCATGAGCGGAATGTCTGCGGGCAGTTTGACGTATACCTGAAAAAAATTGAGCGCACCCTCCATGTCACGATGATAGCCAGGGACGGGGCGCTGAAGATCATCGGGCCGGAGCATGCTATCCGGCAGGCAAAGAGTGTGTTTAACAACCTGCTGGAGCTTTCCAGACGCGGCAATGCGATCACAGAGCAGAATGTAGACTATGCACTCTCTCTGTCCTTTACAGAGAACGATGATAAAATTCTGGAAATCGATAAAGATATTATCTGCCGTACAATTAACGGAAAACCCGTAAAGCCCAAAACGCTGGGGCAGAAACAGTACGTGGATCTGATTCGGAAAAAGATGATCGTATTCGGCATCGGCCCCGCCGGGACGGGAAAGACGTATCTGGCCATGGCCATGGCAATCCAGGCCTTCAAAAATGGGGAAGTAAACCGGATTATTCTGACCCGCCCTGCCATCGAGGCGGGAGAGCGGCTGGGTTTTCTGCCGGGGGATCTGCAGAGCAAGATTGACCCGTATCTGCGGCCTCTTTACGATGCCCTGTATCAGATTATGGGAGCGGAAAGCTACCTGCACAATTCAGAAAAGGGGCTCATTGAGGTGGCCCCTCTAGCCTACATGAGAGGCCGCACTCTGGACAATGCCTTTATTATTCTGGACGAGGCGCAGAACACGACGCCGGCTCAGATGAAGATGTTTCTGACGCGTATCGGTTTTGGCTCCAAGGTTATTGTGACGGGAGATCAGTCCCAGAAAGATCTTCCGGCGGGGGCCGCGTCTGGACTTGACACGGCGATTCGCGTCCTGAGAGGGATTGATGATATTGGATTCTGCTATCTGACCAGCGGTGACGTAGTGCGCCATCCTCTGGTTCAGAAGATTGTGGAGGCTTATGATGCCTATGAGAAAAAAGAGCAGAGAGCTGACCGTCCGAAGGAGAGAGAACGGGAGAAAAAGTCCGGCCGTCTGACTTTAAACCGGGGCAGGCTTGCGGAAGTGAAAAAAGGCAGAAAAAAATAAAGGCGGATACGGACGAGGAAGAGAGGACATACCATGACGATTCATATTGAGTACGAGGCAGAGAAAAAGCTGAACCTGCCATATGAGGTGATTATCAGGGAGATCGTGCTTGCTGCGCTGGACTATGAGGCCTGTCCCTATGAGGCAGAGGTCAATGTGCTTTTGACAGATGATGAGGAGATTCACAGGATCAACCGGGAGTTCAGGGGGATTGACCGGGCGACGGATGTGCTGTCATTTCCCATGGCTGACTACGAGCGGCCGTCAGAGTTTGAGAAGCTGGAAGAGCAGCCGGAGGATTACTTTAACCCGGAAACAGGGGAGCTTCTTCTGGGGGATATCGTTATCTCAGTGGATAAGGTGGAGGAGCAGGCCGAAAAATACGGTCATTCGGAGGCCAGGGAGCTGGCCTTTCTGACGGCCCACAGCATGCTTCACCTGTTTGGGTATGATCACATGGAGGAGGAAGAGCGCCTGGTGATGGAGAAGAAGCAGGAGGCAATCCTCAGCCTTAAAGGCTACACGAGATAGGCGGGCCCGTTTATGAGAAGAAAGAACGCAGGGAAGAGGCAGAACGATCGCAGGCCGGAAAAAACGGTTCTCACAGTGGAGGATATCCGGGCCGTCCTGGGGGGACAGGCTGAGAACAGCCGGCAAAAGATACAGAGCAGATATCCGGAAGGAGAAATACCCGCCCCGCGGGACGGCAGGGGTATGCGGCGCCCGGAGAAGAGGGAGCGCTTTTCGGCAGAGCCGCGCCGCAGCCGCGGATGGGAGCAGGCCGGCACAGAGCGTCCGGTACCGGCAGAGGGCAGGGAAGAGAGAAAGAAGAGGCTCTCTGAACCGTCCCGGTCTGTACGGGAACCGCAAAAGCGGCTGCAGACCCGGAAAGAGAGAGGAAGATCCGGAAAGGGTCAGGAGGCCGGCAGGACGAAGCCCGTCCGTTCGAAATCCCGCGCCGGCAGCTTCGTGGTGCAGGGAAGCATTCTGGCAGCAGCCGGCATCATTGTGCGTCTGATCGGTCTTCTCTACCGGATTCCGATGACGAACATAATAGGCGATGAGGGAATGGGCTACTACTCCACTGCCTTTAATGTCTACAATATTGTGCTGATCCTGTCCTCCTACAGTCTTCCGCTGGCGGTCTCCAAGCTGGTGTCAACGAGACTTGCAAAGGGGCAGTTCCGGAATGCGTCAAGGGTGCTGTGGGCTGCGATGGTCTA
>JAHZAR010000179.1 GCA_019423835.1 Clostridiales bacterium
GATTTTTGCTAAATATTCCGTGGAACGAAATTCACCGCTGCCGATGGAATTTGTGCCGGAGAGAGACTCATCTTTCTGCAGACAATACCGCTTGGTTTTATCTGCCAAAGATAAAATCTCCTGTGCGCGGCGTTTTAGAATCATTCCGTCCCCGGTTAAAATGATATTATGATTGCTGCGGACAAACAGTTTTACGCCCAGTTCCTGCTCCAAATCGGCAATCTGCCGTGACAATGTAGGCTGTGTGACATGAAGCTGCTGGGCTGCTCTCGTAAAATTTTCTTCTCTTGCGATTGTCAAAAAATAATTTAATACGCGAAGTTCCATATGCCTTACCCCCGAGAAAAGTATAGCATAGGCAAAGATGGAACTCAACACATCTGACTATAAGCGATGCTTTTTGCGAATAGGTGCCTTTGGGTATCGTCCGGCCCCTGAAGGGCAGGTCTTTCCTGCAGAGTAAAAAACAGGGCGTCTGCGGGGAAAGACAGAAAATCTGTCCCTGCAGACGCCCTGTATATGGGCCTGCTGCGGCCCAAAAGCGGCCGACGGCGGGATTTTATGTTTATGACATCGGCGGCACAGGAGTGGGCCTGCTGCGGTCAAACACCTGAGTCACGTCGAAGAGATCACTTAAATGGGTCTTGGTCGGATTTGTTTCCGGAAGATCATAGTACATCCGGTATCCGTCCAGATTGCGCCGTCCCTGACGGAAGTGATCTGTTCCGATCTGGACAAAGTACTGGGCGGAGTCCACGTTGCAGAAATAGCGGAAGCCCTTGGACTTGAGGTACAGAAGCCGCTCGTTGTCCTCAGCATAGGGACGCCAGCCTCCTATATCACTTCCGAAGGGGAACAGGATAATGTCGGTGCCTCCGATCAGAGGAGCAACCTCCGCATCCCATTTGTCGGTGTCCGTGATGAAGTCTGCCATGGAGATGGATCCCATATCCCTGTGGCCCCAGCTGTGGCTTGCCAGCTCGTAGCCGTCATCCTTTAAGGCCTGTGCCACTCTGGAAGCATTTTCACGCTCTGCCTCGTAGTCGAAATCAGGGTGTGCAGCCTTATACTCATCTGTGTTGTAGGAAGGTGCCGTGCGGTAGCCCAGGATCCCGTTGTAGCCGGTGAAGGCGATGACAGCCTTAGCTCCTTTGTAGGAAAAATCCGGGTGCTCCTCAATGAACTCGTCCAACAGAGGAACGAGATCGTAGGCGCCTGTGGAAATGCTTCCGTCATCCATCTGCATCTCACAGACCGGTTTTCCGTCCTCCCCGACAACCATGCGGGAGGCGAAGCCGTCGCCCTCCATATATTCGTAATAGCAGACATCGTCCTGAGACATGACAAAGGCCTGCTTTCCGGGAGGCAGCATAATATTGCCCTCTGTGAAGACGGGATTTCCATTCTCGTCTGTGGTCTCATAGGCTACGTCGTGGAGGCTTACAAGGACAAAACCACGGTCGTACATGGACTGAAGAATTTTCTCAAATTCATCCTTGGTGGTCATCATCTGATTGTAGCCGTTCTGCTTCCTGTCGCCGTCAAAGGCCTTGGAGGTATCCATAATCAGGGAGTGGAAGAATACATGTGTCACCTTGTACGGATCGAATCTTACCAGAGTGGATTTGGCAGTCTCGTATTCAGCGATGGCTGCAGTTGCCTGTTCCTTGTCCTTTATGGCTTCATTTTCAGAGAGGAGGGCAATGGCTCCGTCATAATCGTAGCCGGCTGCCAGAAGCTCTGCCTGCTCAAGGCGGGAGGCAAGTTCCTCCTCCGGAGAGAGCGGCGCTTCGGAAGGTTCTGTCTGCTCCTGTGTGCCGCTCGCCGTTTCCGCCGGCGCGGGGAGCAGGCCGGATATTTTAAGGCTGTCCCTGTTCTTCATGATAAAAAAAACTGCCAGAATAAGTACAAGAACTGCAATTCCAAGCAGAATCAGAGGGAGTCTGTTCGGACGGCGGCTGCGGCGGCGCCTGCTCCACCCTCTTCGGTTTAGATACTGGTTTCTCATAAACAATCTCCTTCACTTCTGTGCTCTGTAATGTATGCCTCAGGCTGGTGCCTGGCTGTGAAATGGCTTCTGTTTCTGCCGCTCTGCAGTCAGATCAGGCCCTGAACAGAAAAAAAGGCAGAACGTGCGCTGCCGGTCTGGCTGCCTGGAACAGGCAGCAGGAGGGCGGCGCGTTTTTGCCGGTAATGGTAAATAACGTCTGCGCTGATAAATTTTGACATATAACAGAAGGCTGTGTCTGCAAACGCAGCGGTCTTACGGATCTCTTATCACCCAGTTTTTTGCATCGGGCAGAGATCACAGCCCCTTTCTGTTTAACTATTATAGCATAGCCGGCAGGAATGTGTCATTAAGGTTTATTACGAATTTCGGAAATTTTCGTCAGAAACAGCAGAAAAATGCGGAGGAAATTAAAAGGAGCAGCTGATTAAAAATGGAATAGGGACAAAGGATGCGTCCATATGCTGGTGAAAGAGGATATGTTTAGAGTCGGGGGACAGAATATGAAGAGAATCCTGTCTGTCATATGTGCGGC
>JAHZAR010000180.1 GCA_019423835.1 Clostridiales bacterium
ATTCCGCCGAAGACGGTGGATGAGATTAAGGATATGCTGGAGGAGGCCATAGGAACAGCCTCTGCCCTGGGGGTTACCTCCGCACAGACAGATGATTTTGAAACCTTCTCTGATAAGGACTGGCGCAAGGTGATAGAGGCATACAGGGAGCTTATCGCAGAGGGGCGTATGAATATCCGCGTCTATGAGCAGTGCCTGCTGCCTCAGATAGACAGGCTGAAGGAGTTCCTCGCAGAGGGGTATGTGACGGGAAAGGGCGATTCCTATTTCAAAATCGGCCCTCTGAAGCTCTTGACAGATGGTTCTCTTGGCGGGCGCACCGCCTTCCTGAGCCGTCCCTATCACGATGCACCGGACAGAAGGGGAATTCCTGTTTTTACAAGAGAGGAGCTGGATGAGCTGATTGTGACGGCTCACAAAAGCGGAATGCAGCTGGTATGCCACGGGATTGGAGATGCTGCTATGAACAGGATTCTGGACAGCTATGAGAAGGCTCAGAGGGAAATGCCGAAGGAAGATGCAAGAGCGGGTATCATCCATGTGCAGATTACGGATATGCCGCTGATTCGGCGGTTTAAGGAGCAGCAGGTACTGGCCTATCTGGAGCCGGTGTGCCTGAATTCTGATCTGCATATTGTCAGGGACAGAGTAGGGGAGGAGCTTGCAGAGACCTCCTACAACTACCGCACCTTCTGCGATATGGGCATCCGAACGCCCATGTCCTCCGACTGCCCGGTAGATTCGCTGAATCCTTTTGACAGTATGTACGTGGGTGTCAACCGGATGGATTACAGCGGATTCCCTGAGGGAGGGTTCATGCCGGATCAGAGGCTGACGGTGGAGCAGATGATAAGAGGGTTCACCATCGACGGAGCCTATGCCTCTTTTGAGGAGAAGGAGAAGGGCTCTGTTGAGGAGGGAAAGTATGCGGACTTTATCATTGTCTCGGAAGATCCCCTCTCCATCGATCCCAGGAGGCTTCGTGAAATCAGGACAGAGGAAACATATCTGGGAGGAAGAAGAATCTATAAGAGAGAGTAAAGACTGCTGACCGCTTGACCGTCTCTGTCCCTCTGTGCTAAAATCCCATATACAGCCGCGGCGCAAAAAGAGAAACTATAATCGCTGGGAGGGCGCCGGTTACGTTTGGGAGGAAACAGATGGAACGAGATCTGACAAAGGGAAATATTGTTTTTACACTGGCAGGCTTCAGCCTTCCGCTGATTCTGAGCGGAGTGCTGCAGCAGCTTTACAACTGGGCAGATGCCTTCATTGTGGGAAATATTGAGGGAGAGCTGGCATTGGCAGCAGTGGGAGCCACGGGAACCATCACAAATCTGTTTGTTATGGTGATCACCGGACTGACACTGGGACTTTCGATTCTGGCAGCCCAGCAGTACGGGAGGGGGGAGAGAAAGTCCCTGAGGAGGATTCTCTCCTCCTTCTCCATTGTCCTGGGAATTCTGTTTCTTCTGATCGCCGCAGCAGGGCTCTGGCTCTCAGATGGGATTCTCCGGCTGCTCCACACGCCGGAGGATATTTTCGAGATTTCAGAAGGGTATCTCAGGATTATTCTCACAGGAATTCCTTTTATTACGATCTATAATGTGTATTCTGCTGTCCTGAGAGGCCTTGGCGACAGCCGGGCGCCGTTTCTGTCTGTGCTGGTGTCAGCGGCGGCGAATGTGATTTTGGATCTGGTCTTTGTGGGAGGACTCGGAATGGGAGCGCCAGGCGCTGCTGTGGCCACCGTTATCTCACAGGCACTGATGACCGTGTTTATTGTGTGCTATGCAGACAGGAAATATGAGATTCTGCGCTTTTCCAAAGAAGAAAAGCTGGTGGACAAAAAGATTCTGGTACAGGGATTCCAGCTGGGACTGCCGCCTGCAATCCAGTCCAGCGTCAATTCCTGCGGAAACCTGCTGCTGCAGAATTTTATGAACAGCTTCGGAACCCAGACAGTGGCTGCCATCACAACCGCCTACCGGGTAGATTCGATCCTTCTGCTTCCCATCATCAATCTCGGTTCCGGCATTTCCACTGTGACAGCCCAGAACATGGGGGCCGGAAATACGGCCCGTGCAAAGAAGGTACTCTTTGCAGGCTCCGGCATGATGCTCTGTGTGTCCATCTGCCTGACCTTTCTGATTCTTTCCGTGGGAGGGCCTCTGATTGCCCTGTTCGGCGTGACAGAGGAGTCCACAGCCATCGGGGCGTCTTTTTTCAGAAGTATTGCTGGCTTCTACACAGTCTACGGCTTTGCCATGGCTTTCCGGGGATTTCTGGAAGGCTGCGGGGATGTACTGTATTCAAGCGCAGCAGGCATAGCAGCCCTGGCTTCGAGAATTCTTATCTCTTACCTGTGCGTTTCCGTCTGGGGGAATATGGTGATTGCCTATGCGGAGGGAATCTCCTGGATTCTGCTTCTCGCCCTCTACCTGGCGCGTTTTCTGTGGAAGCAGAGGAAGCTGTATGGCAGAAGAAAAGAAACAGACTGATAAAAAAGACAGAGCAGACGAGACTGTGAGAGGAAGTTTCG
>JAHZAR010000181.1 GCA_019423835.1 Clostridiales bacterium
TGATCGTCATGACCGCAGGAACGGTCGGCAGCCAGAATGACGGCGAATTTCATTACAAGTTCCGGATGGTACCATTTTTCTATGTCAAAGATGGAATCTGCGCCCACGATAAAATAAAACTCTGTGTCGGGATACTCTTCTTTCAGAAGACGGAGGGTGTCAGCCGTATAGGTGTTTCCATCCTTCCTGCGAAGCTCGAAATCAGAGCAGGAAAAAAAAGGCGTGCGCTCCACCGCCAGATGCACCATTTCAAGGCGCAGGGCCGCAGGCGTGATTCCGTGATCTTTTTTGTGGGGCGGCTGCCTGGACGGCATATACCAGACACAGTCCAGATCATATTCTTCATATGCCTGCCTCCCAAGCATCAGATGGCCTGAATGGATGGGATCGAAGGTTCCGCCCATAATACCTATTTTTTTCACTTTCAGTCAGACCTCCCTTCCCGGAAAGTTCAGCCTTATGGAAGAACGATCTTTCTCTTCTTTTCATCCTTAGCCGGCTTATAGAGAACGATTTTCTTTCCGATTACCTGAACTACTTCAGAATGAGTGCGCTCAGCCAGCACGGCGGCAACGGATTTCCCGTCGTCCAGGCAGTTTTTGAGAATGCTCAGCTTAATAAGCTCCCTCGCCTCCAGGGCCTCTGCCACAGCAGCGGTGAGCTCAGGAGTTACACTGGATTTTCCGATCTGGAAAATCGGATCTATTGTCATAGCCAGCCCTTTTAAATAGGCTCTCTGTTTACTTGTCATATCTATTCCCCTATCAGCCGGCAGCGGCACTGCAGGGCGGGAAGCCCTCCTGCCGCCTCCGGCTGTCTCTGTATATCACATAATTTCTTTAACTGTTCTTTTATAAGCTCTGCAATTATCAAATGCTTTTTCTATTTATAGTAATCAAATTCCAGGCCGTACATGCGGACCGTATCGCCCTCTTCAATGCCAGCCTCCTCAAGCTCTGCCAGAATACCGGAATCCTTCAGAAATTTCTGGAAGAACTGGAATCCCTTCTCGGAATCGAGGTTTGTGTATCCCAGCATCTTCTCTATTTTCGGCCCCTCCACTATATAGATGCCGTCCTCATTCTTCTCAACAGTGTACGGCAGATTTTCAGCCTGATACTGGTATTCAAACTCTTTCTCAAAAATCACAGGGGCCTGATCCACTGTTTTCAGCAGCTCATTTACGTGGTAGAGAAGCTCCTTCACGCCCTGGCCGCTGACAGCTGAGATGGCGAATACCTGAATTCCCTCCGGCTCAAAGGCCTTTTTCAGGCGCTCTACGGGGTTCTCCTCCCCGCTTTCCGGATCTGCATAGATGGCGTCAATCTTATTGGCTGCGATGACCTGCGGACGCTTCAGAAGCTCCGGATTATAGGCCCGCAGCTCCTCGTTGATAGCTTTAATATCCGCCACCGGATCCCGGCCTTCTGTGGATGCGGCGTCCACCACATGGACCAGAACCTTTGTCCTCTCAATATGCTTTAAAAAAGAGTAACCAAGGCCCACACCCTGGGAGGCTCCCTCGATAAGCCCCGGAATGTCAGCCATCACAAAGCCCTGCCCTTCGCTTAAGTCCACAACTCCCAGGTGTGGATTCAGGGTTGTGAAATGGTAGTTTGCAATTTTGGGTCTGGCATTGGATACACGGGAAAGAAGGGTGGATTTTCCCACATTCGGGAAGCCCACGAGTCCCACATCAGCGATTACCTTTAACTCAAGCTGAACCCAGAGCTCCTGGGCCGGCTGTCCCGGCTGAGCGTATTTGGGAACCTGCATGGTAGAAGTAGCAAAATGCATATTGCCAAGGCCGCCTTTTCCTCCCTTCAAGATTACTTCCCGCCGGTTGTCACCGGACATATCGGCGATAACCTTTCCAGACTCAAAGTCCTTGATTACAGTTCCTTCGGGAACCTTGATGATTATATCCTCACCGTCTGCTCCATGGCAGCGGCGTTTCCCGCCCGGCTCACCGTCCTGTGCCGCATACTTGCGGACATGGCGGAAGTCTGTCAGCGTATTGAGGCCGTCGTCAACCTCGAAGATTACGTCTCCGCCTCTTCCGCCGTCTCCGCCGTCAGGGCCACCGGCAGCCACATACAGTTCACGCCTGAAGCTCACATGGCCATCTCCGCCTTTCCCGGATCTGATATATACTTTTGCGCTGTCGGCAAACATAATAACACCTGTTCCTTTCGCTGTCTGTTTTCACATATCCAAAAAACAGCCCCATACGATGAGGTATGGAGCTGTTTTAATTACTCGTTAATTGCTCTTGGGTAAACAGAAACCTGCTTCTTGTCTCTGCCCTTTCTCTCAAATCTAACAACGCCGTCAACCTTAGCGAATAATGTATCATCTCCACCGCGGCCTACGTTGACACCTGGATGAATCTTTGTACCACGCTGTCTGTAAAGAATGTTTCCAGCTAATACAAACTGTCCATCTGCTCTCTTGGCTCCCAGTCTCTTGGACTCGGAATCACGGCCGTTCTTTGTAGAACCAACACCTTTTTTATGAGCGAATAACTGAAGGTTCATTT
>JAHZAR010000018.1:0-10637 GCA_019423835.1 Clostridiales bacterium
ACCCCATGGACGCAGCTTTTTCCTCACCGGCTTTGAGAAGACGGCGCATCAGCCCGTTTCCGGTATAGGCCCTGCTGACAACAACCGTCTCCATGTGGGCCACAAGGGGGAGATCCAGGGCAGACAGGTGAAGGGAAGTTCCCAGATTATCCTGATCCAGTCCCGGAAAGCGGACGAGAAGGAAGGCTGCAATGCGGCCCTGTGCTGAGCTGGAATCAGCAGCATTCCGGCATAGGGAGCCGTGTGCCTGCAGCGGATGCTCCCCTTCTTTGCAGACGGCTTTCAGGATAAATCCCTGCTGCTCCATGTGGCGTTCAATAAATTCCCGGGTATCCGGGCAGAACCACTCCTTTTTGGCGACGGATTCTGCCCCCTCGTTCATGAGCCGGCAGATATCGGGGCTGTCTGACAGGACAGCAGGCAGGATGGAAAAAGTCATAAAGGCCTCTCTTTCCGGAATCCTCTCCACGAGGATTCCTTTCTGTTTTTGTAATGGAGTTTGCTGTTTTGCAGTGCCCACGTGCCTGTGTTTATCAGCTTCCTGCAGAACTATTTTTGCGGAAACAGGGCATCATCTGGGGACTGTACTATTAAAAAGTTTAATACAGAACAGGAAAAAAGAAAAGTGAAATGCAGATATGTCCCAAAAGAAATTTCAGGAGACATCCGGCCTCCGGAAGATAAAGATTACAGGTATCTGGAAAAGAGCTCCTTTGCTAAGATAGATATCGTCATAAAATGGATAATAATGGTAAAGGAGAAGGTACATGAACCGACAGACAGAAATACGGACAGCAGAGGAGTGTGGCAGAGGAGAGAGTCAGGATATGACGGTGGAATCCCTCTGCGAAATATGGGAGGATTCTGTCAGAAGCAGTGTAAAGCCCAGCACCTATGCCTGTTACCTGACGCTGATTGAAAAGCACATTCAGGCTGAGCTTGGAAGCATATCAGCCGGGGAGCTGACGAACAGGATGATCCTGGAATTTGTGAGAAAGAAACAAAGGCAGGGCCTCTCGGCAGGAACTGTCAGGCTGCTTCTTTTTTTGATGAAACGTATTGTTCAGGCGGGAAAGGAGAGGGGAGTATGGCCGGCAGAGGAGCTCAGTTTCCGGCAGCCGAGGCAGCTTTCAGAGCGCAAGAGCATGATGGAATGGGAAGATTTCCATAAAATTCTGGGGCATCTTCTGCACTCCAGAAGGAGCTTTGATCTGGGGCTTCTGATTTCTCTGAGCACTGGAATCCGGGTGGGGGAGCTGTGCGGTATAAAATGGGGGGATCTTGACCTGAAGGCAGGGATTCTGCGAGTCAGAAGAACCGTTTCCAGGATACGCAACGTGGATGCTAAGGAGCAGGAAAAGCTGTCTGCAGAGAAGCAGCGCAAGACGATCGTACAGATCGGGCCCCCTAAGACAGAAACCTCTGTGCGCGATATTCCGCTTCCGCAGTTCCTTGTGGAGCGGCTGAGGGAACGGCATGAGGAGCGCAGATTTTCCTCCCAGGCCTATGTTCTGACAGGAAGTGTGCGGTTTATGGAGCCGAGAGGAGTTCAGAGGAGATTTAAAAATCTTTTGAAGAAATGCGGAATTGAGCCTGTCAATATCCACTCCCTCAGGCACTCGTTTGCCTCGAAGTGGATTGAAAACGGGTTTGACAGCAAGGCGTTATCTGAAATTCTGGGACACTCCTCTGTGAAAATAACCATGGATATCTATGTTCACAGCAGCATGAGACAGAAGAAAAGCTATATGGATCGTGTCATGGACGGACTATAAAATATCTCTGCATCCGGAAACGAGAAGATTCTTTAAAAATATATTAAGGGATTTATAATTGATAAAATATTTTCTCTGTGATAAGATGGATAACATAGCATGTACAATGAGGAGGTTTACCATGGATTCCTATCAGAATTATGAACAGGAAATTGATCTGAAGGATTTGATGTTCGCCGTACTCCGCAGATGGCGGTCTATTATCCTGGTTGGGATCATTTTCGCCCTTCTTCTTGGAGGTTTTAAAGCTTTCAGGGGCTTGGGACAGATGAAGGATGCAGAGTACGTAGCGTCGAAACAGCAGGAATATGACAACAGTATGGATCAGTACGAAATGTCAAAGGAACGCCTGGAAAAGGAAATTGAGAATATCAAGGTGAGTCTGGAAAGCCAGAATGATTATATGGAAAATTCTGTGCTGATGAATATTAACCCATATGACGAATATACCACATCTGCCTCTTTTTATGTGGCTACCGACTACCAGATTATGCCCGGCATGGCTTACCAGAACCCCAATACAGCTTCCAGTATCATGGCTGCCTATATGTCTATGATTCAGAACGGAGAACTGTACAATACTGTGCTGAAGAGAATGGATCCCGGTTTGGATCTGCGCTATCTGCAGGAGCTGGTGACCGTAGAGCCTGATTATGACAACAATATGTTTCATGTCCGCGTAATCAGCAATACAGAGGAGGGAGCAGAGGAGATTATGTCCCTTCTCATGGAGTCTCTGAGCGAGTACCAGGCCGCGATTACACAGAAGATCGGTCCTCATCTGCTTAATGTGATTCAGGATACACAGGTTCCAGGGCCGTCGGCAGCCCCCGGTTCCGGTGAGACGAACAAAACACCGGAGGTATACACTACGGTGGATCTGGAGCTTGAGAAAAAGCAGCAGGATCAGTCTGCCAGAACACAGACGCTGAACCAGAGCCTCACAGATAAGACAAAGGAGCTGAATGAGCTGAAGGAGCCGGCCAATACGCTTCCCAGCACAGGAAGCACTCTGAAATCGTCTGTGAAATATGGGGTGCTCGGAGGAGTACTGGGTGTATTTTTAGCCGTATTTTTTATCTGTGTAGCA
The DNA here is from genome assembly GCA_019423835.1 of Clostridiales bacterium. Taxonomy (GTDB): domain Bacteria; phylum Bacillota; class Clostridia; order Lachnospirales; family Lachnospiraceae; genus Otoolea. The sequence continues at coordinate 2,866 of JAHZAR010000018.1, forward strand.
TTTCTGATGAGTGATAAGCTGGTAAATGAAAGAGAGCTTCGCCGCCGTTATGGCCTTATGGTGCTCGGTGTATTTGACAGTGGGGAGAAAAAACGCCTGTTTGCCTCTGCAGACAGATTTTTAGACCGTCTGGAGGGAACGTCGGCCAGAAAGATGAGCAGTGCGCAGGTCTGCAGCGTGGTAGCGGCCAATGTGATGAACTATGTGGGAGAGGCGAAACAAATCCTGCTTGTCACCTCCACAGGCACAGAAGCACTGGATACAGTGAATGGAGAGCTGTCAGCTGCCCTCCCGTCCCTGACTCTGATCTCCGGAGGAAATCTGGACAGGGAGGCGGATGCGATCAGAAAAGCTGCCTCCTGCGATGCAGTGATCCTGGTGGAAAAGAGAAAGGCATCCTCCTTCACGGGGATCGAGAGAGAGCTTGAGATTGTGAAGAGCCTTGACAAAAAGATTTTAGGCTGCATTGTTCTCTAAAATCTGTTGTCTTCTAAAATCCCGCAGAATTCTGCAAACGGTGAGAAGGGAAGGCGCAGCCTTCCCTGTCTGCAGCAGACTGTCAGGAAAGTATCCGCCAGAAGAAGTTTTCGGCATACCGCAGTCCCGATGCTGAGGAGCGTGCAGGTACAGAAAATTTTCAACGGCGGATTCTTTCTATTTGGGGAACAGTTCAGAAGTGAAGATAAGAGGGATATTATCCAAATATTGTCAATGTATCTGAGGGAAATCAGATTAATCAGGTGATGTGTCGAAAATTGCGTCCGAATTTACTTCCATTTTAAGGGAAAATAGGCTATAACAGGAGTAGCAATCGCGAAAAACAGGAGGATTAGGGATGGATGCGGCAACACAAACGGAGAAGCTGATAAGAGAAGTGGAAAGGCTGAGAGGTGAGAATGAAATTCTTCTTAAAACAGTGCTGCAGATGAAACAGACACTGGACAGACTGATTGTAAAATATATAGAGAACGGAAAGCAGAAAGCGTGAGAAAAAGAAGCTTATGGTGCAGAACAGAATTCTGCCACACAAACTTGGAGATTACGATACGAAGAAGGAAAAAAACCGGCATCGGCTGTTAGAGAGTAAACAGAAGACTCAGACAGGCGTCTGCCGGATATTTTTTTGTCTGAAAAGGGCTGACGGCAGGCAGCAGATAACATCAGGTCAGCTTTTTGCTCTTCATTGTCAGATCCCAGATAGTGGCGTGCATCCAGGTGACAGTATCATTCAGCTTCTTGTTGTCGTCGCGCAGACGTTCCACCTCCTGCTTCAGTTCCCGGATCTGAACTGCCTGTCTCGCAATAACTGCGCGGCTGTTAAAATGTTTTTCAGGTTCGGTGATCCTCTGGACAACGGAGCAGTTTGGCATCGCATCGCCCAGAATCTGGCTTCCGATTAACTCATCACGCATTTCATAGTCCAGATTCATAAAATTTTGATAGGTCATGGGGAGCTTTGTCATGGAAGCGCTGCACTTGGGGCAGACTGCATTTTTGGGCAGCTGGTAGTAGGCATAATAGCCGCACTGTGAACAGTAGAAAACCGTTAATTCTCTCATATATCCCTCCTGATATTCCTTTGAGCGCCTTTGAAAACTGTATCCTGCCACCCGCTGTAAAGAGATATGGCAGAGAACAGGGGTGAGCCAGCCTTCAGATACACTTTAGCCGTCCCTATAAAAAACGACAGAAACGGCTGAAATATGACTGAAAAACCAAAAAAATATAAACTTGACGCATTCTCTCTGCGGCAGCAGCTGAATTTGATTCTTTCAGGAGGTTTCCCGGGATGCGAAATTCAATATCCGTTCGGCAGCAATCTGAAAAAGCGGCCCCGGCAAAGAGCAAGAAAGGACAGAAGGATATAGGCCTTCTGCTGCTTCCACGAGGCACTCTCTGCCGGGAAATGGCCGCAAAGCAGGAGAGGCGCTGCCGTGGCAGCCCTCTCCTGTTGAACGGATGACTTATATATTTTACTGGATGATTCCTTCTGTGTCAACTGTCCATACAGTATCGTTGGAATCTTTGTAGTCCCTGAAGCCCTTTCCAAGCTCTGGCTTTGCATCAGAGGTGGAAGAGGAGGAGGATTTCTGGATCGTACCGCTGGTGTTTACCAGGTAAGTCTTGTCTCCTGCCTGAACCGGTTCGTAGCGAAGCTCTGGATCTGCTTTTTTCATAAGACCGTCTGCATAGACACGGTTGTCCTTCTCTCCAGTATAGCCCTGTCCCTTTTTGGAACCGCTCGGATAGAAGTACCAAATCTGGTTTTCCTCCAGATCCTCATCGTAAATCGTCTGCTTGCCTGTCTTCATGATACCGTCATCGCCGAAGTAGTAATTCGCCTCTGTGCCGTCCTTGGTGGTGAGCTTCTGAAGACCCGTCTGCATTTCTCCCTTCTCATTAAAGGCGTAGCGCTCGGAATTGATATTGAAGAGCTCTAACCCTTCTGTCTCAGAGTAGTAAGGCTTTCCGTTTTTAAAATAGAAGTAGTATTCCTCACCCTCCTCGCTGATGCCTTCCGCACCCTCGATGACGTACCATCCGGAGGCCCGTTTTCCGCCCTGCTCTTCATCGTAGTATCGATAGTCAGCCAGAGGGTTCACAGCAGAGCTGCCGCCCTCCTCTCCGGCAGAAGAGCCGTTTACCGTATCTGACACCTGTACCAAGCCTGTCTGCATCCGGCCGTCTTTAAAAGTGTAGTAGGAGCCGTTGATTTTTCTGTCAACCTGGTTCTTTACGAGCTTTCCGTCTTCGTCAAAGTAGCACCAGATGCCCTCGTCGTCGGTGTCCTCTGTGATGTCCTCCAGAAGAATCCAGCCTGTTTTTCTTGCTCCGTCATTCTCAGCGCCCAGATAGTAGGTGTTGCCGTTCAGCTCAAGAAGACCTGTCTGCATGATGCCGTCTCCGTCAAAGTAATACCAGTTATTATTGACAGACATCCATCTGGAGGTCACAATCTTTCCGTTTTTGTCAAAGTAGTTCCACTCTGTATCAGGGGCAGAGTCAGGGGAATCATAGGTTTCCTCTCCCTCAGGGGATACCCATTTATTTTTAACCATCTTTCCATCGCCGTCTACATAGTATTCATCCACTCTCTCGTTGACGGTCACATCGCCGTCGTCGTTGAGATAATACCAGTCATTTCCTCGCTTTTTCCAGGTATTGGACTCCATATATCCGTCCTCATCGTAGTAGTGCCAGCCCCCATCTTCTTCAACCCATCCGTTTTCAGCAGCGTAGGCTTCCATTAAAAAGCTGCTTCTCATCACATTGGGCGCTGACACGGCCATCATGGCAGCGGCAGATAACACAGCGATCACTCTGGTTGTTTTTTTCATTGAACAATCTCTCCTTTTTCGTGAATGGTGTTTTGTGAAAATCCATCGTTGCATTACGGTGCTTATTATAGCGTGCCGTTTCCGGCTTTGAAAGTGCAGGTTGCTGGAAGGAATGGAAGGTGAGGGAAGCAATAGGCGGACAGTGGCAGAAGGCGGGCAGCCGAACTGGAAAGAGTTCACGGAGAGAAAAGAAACCTGCCGTGGAAAAAAGTCCGGAAAACAGGGATTTCCGGGAAGAAGGCCGGAAGGATAGGGGTCAGGGGCACAGGAAGCAGAGGGAGAATATGGCAGACAGAAAAATGAGAAGGATTCCTGAAGAGAAAGGAAAAATGAGACAGACTGGCCGGAGAAGGCAGATAAAACAGAGCCGCCAGGGCTCTGCGGCGGCGGCAGAGCCCTGGCGGCTCAGGCTGCAGAAAGCAGCCGTCTGTTGTTTTTTATTTATAAGAAATTTTTCCTTATGCCGGACAGAACGCACTGTGATGAGCGCTCCTCCCAGAGGGAAGGCTTATTCACTCTGCATACCAGGAATCTGTCACGAAGTCTACGGTTAAGCTGCCCTGAAGCTTTTTCAGGACGTTCTTTACATAGCTGTTCAGATTCATGGATTTTTCTTTCCCAATCCGGTAGTCCATATCGGCGTTAAAGTAGTTCTCACCGCCCACGCTGTAGCCGTCAAAACCGGCACAGAACACATGGGAGACCCCCGCCTTGACAAGGACATTCAGAAGCATGACAAAGGAATTGTCAATGATCTCTGCCTCCCTGTCGATGAGGGAATTGTAATTTAGGGTGTAATCAAAGCTGCCCTTAACATTGGTTACATTGGAGGTGGCGATCACCTTTGTGCAGGAGCCTCCCTGCTGCTTCAGTTCTAAGAGCCGTGTTCCCAGCTGCACGTATCGCCTGGAATTGCTCAGGAAGGCGAAATCCACGGGAATGTCTTCCGGGATGTAGTTTACCGAGATGACAACAGGGTGATTTTCACGGATAAACTGGTCAATACGGCTTCTCTGAAGCTCCATATTCCGTCCTGGCCCAAGGAGAAGGAGCGTTTTTCCTGTCCACTGGGCAGACAGCCTTTCGATATCCTCCCCATCGCTGCATTCCATGTCCTGATAGCTGAGATACAGGCTTTCAATATAGTCCCTGTCATACAGGAGCTTTTTCTCAGGTTCAATCCGATCGAGAATCACATTTAAGGATTTCAGAGACAGCGTGTGTTTGTCCATGAGGAATTTTACGTAGTTGGGATGGCAGTTGTTGGAAGCTGCAATATAGAAGAAAAGGCTGTAGCCCCAGGGACTTTTCTCGAAAAACGGCATAATATTGATGTCGATGGCCTCCAGCATCTGGCTGGTATCATAGGATTTTCCGTAGAGGGCGTTCATGTGCATGGAAATCAGCTCGATGGGAAGATTTCCGGCGCTCTTTCCCATGCCGTAGAGAGAGGCGTCCACGAGAACCGTGCGGTTGACCGGCTTGCTCAGCATTTCCATGCTGTTGGCATATGCCATCTGGAAATTGTTGTGAGAGTGGTAGCCGATGGAGATCTCGGGATTCAGGTTGTGGTCGAGGAGCTCAAAGTAGTGAAGAAGGCTGCTCTGGTGCAGAAGTCCGTAGGTGTCTACCATGGAGAGCGCATAGGGGCTCAGCTCGTTGACCAGATCGATGAGATCGAGAAGCTCTCTGTCAGAATAGCTGGTAATGGAGACGGCCTGAACGAATACCTGGTAGCCCAGGGCTTTCACCTGGGTGCAGAAGGCCAGGGCTTCCCTCATCACATGTTTTTTAAAAATTACCCGGATGCCGTCGAGACAGCTCTCGCTGCAGGGAGAGAGGTGTTCGATGGAGCAGGTACCGTAATCGATCATTCCCACCAGCATGGTGCTGCCCTTGTCCAGATGGCCGAACAGGCAGTCTGCGCTGGCCGTATCCGGCATGATCGTGCGGTTCCTGTCAAAGGGGCGTCTTTCGTCCAGAAAGCCAATCTCGAGAATGTCAACGCCTGAGCTGATCAGGCGCTCGAAGATGCTTACCATATTGTCGTGTCCAAAGTTCCAGTCATTGACATAGCCTCCGTCCCGGAGGGTACAGTCAAGAAGTTTTACCTGTTTCATGTATGTTTGTCCTTTCTGCAGATACTGTCATAGGTGTGCGGCTTCGAGAAACTCTGCGATCTCGGGCACACAGTCTGCCGTAAACACAGGGGAGCAGCGTTCCTCCCACTCTCTCTTTGTCCTGGGGCCAAAGCCGAAGGTGACAGCCATGAAATCAGTTCCGGCTGCCTTTGCCCCGTCTGCGTCGGAGGCGGTATCTCCGATGAGAAGCGCTTCTTTGGGGGGGAGCTTCAGTCCTTCAAGACATTTGTGCAGCACATCAACTTTCTGCATCCGGCTGGCAAAATCGCTGCCGCAGATGAGATCGCAGCGCTTTGCGATGCCGAAATGCTCGAGGATCGTTTGGGCGTAGTCCTCCCGCTTCAGCGTGGCCACCCCGATTAAAAATCCCCGGCTCTTCAGGCGATCGAGAAGTGGGAGAATCCCGTCATAGGGACGCGCTTTGAGAAGATCCACATTCTTATACTGCTCACGGAATACTGCTGTGGCCTGGTCGGCTTCAGCGTCATCCAGTCCGTAATGCTCCATCAGGGAACGCTTGACCGGAGGGCCGATAAAGGTCAGAAGTGTTTCCTCGGGAAGTTCTCTGTAGCCCATGGTTTTTATTGTGTGACGGATACTGGAAAGAACCCCCTCGGAGGTGTCGAGAAGGGTACCGTCCAGGTCGAAAATAATTCCTCTGTACATGTTCATTTAGTCCTCCGTAAAATAAAATCTGTGTGAGGTACAGCTGCCGGAAACGGCGGTTTCTGTTCCGCCTGATGTGAGCATCCGGCTGACCTCGGCCAAATCCTTTCTCGTGTCCACAGACAGGGAAGGATGGCCCGTATCGATGAAAAAGACGGGAACGCCCTTTTCCATAAAGCGAAGCAGATCACATTCTTCGATGGTTTCAAGCATCCCTCTCGGTGTTTCCTCAAAAAAGCGGAGGGCTTCCCGGGTGTAGACGCCGATACTTGCAAATTTCCTGTAGGTGAAATTTAAGCTCCCCTTGGGGTAGGGGACAGGAAATCTCGAGGTGTAAAGTCCCACACCGAAATCTCCGCATACCACCTTGATATTGGTGGTATCCATAGCCTCTGCCGGCGAAGAGACGGGGGCCATGGCGTTTACTACAAACAGGCCGGAGCGGACGCCCGCGGCCAGATCCTCCCTTCCAGGAAAAAGCGGCTCAGGGGACCGGCTCAGCTTCAGAGCCTGGCGGACGGTGGAGTCAATGTCACTGCCCGTCAGAAGAGGCTCATCTCCCCCAATCATCACATGGAGTTCAGAATCCGTTTTTTTTGCCGCCTCGCAGAGACGGGAGGTGGGATTTTCATGATCCGGGCTGGTCATCAGGACGGGTATGCCCTCCTGGCGGCATGCTTCCTCGATCAGCGGACTTTCAGTGGCCACAAAGAGCTCCGCCAGCAGACGGGAACGGGAGGCCTGCTCAAACACCGTAAAAAGCATGGGACGCCCGTTCAGCATAGCCAGAGGCTTACCGGGAAAACGGGATGAACCGTACCGTGCCGGGATAATGCCTGTAATTTTCATAAAATTTACCAGCCTTTCTAAAAATCTTATTTCATTATAAAAAGAATCAAGGTAAAACACAAGACAAAGTGGCAAAATCCCGGAAATACCGGAGAAATGTAAGAAAAAGTTTAATAGGCATTTACGGGAAAGTGTGATATACTGAGCGTGGGTTTTCAGAAACTTAATATTTTGTTAACATAACTGTAAAATATACAGCCTGCATGACTTCCGGAAAAAGAAACGTAAAATTTTTACAGGCTGCAGGTAAATGAGAAGAGAGTGAGGAGAAACGCGAATGCGGATAAAGGTATCCAATTATATTGCAAAAAAGCTGCTGGAGGCAGGCATTACCGATGTGTTTATGATAACCGGGGGCGGAGCCATGCACCTGGATGATGCTCTGGGACACCAGGAGGGGCTGAACTGCATTTTCAATCACCACGAGCAGGCATGTGCCATGGCGGCGGAGGCTTATGCGAGAGTTCACGGGAAAATAGCTGCTGTCTGTGTGACGACGGGGCCGGGAGGGATCAACGCCATGACAGGAGTGGCGGGAGGTTTTCTCGACTCCATTCCCATGTTCATTGTATCAGGACAGGTGCGCTACGACACCATGTCCAGAAGCACAGGACTGCATTTGAGGGCTATGGGGGATCAGGAGTTCGACATCACCCGCTCTGTGGCCAATATGACGAAATACACGGAACTGATCATCGATCCCATGAGAATCCGGTTCTGCATGGAGAAGGCGCTGTATCTGGCTTATGCAGGACGTCCGGGCCCTGTATGGCTGGAT
>JAHZAR010000018.1:10647-12357 GCA_019423835.1 Clostridiales bacterium
TGCCGTTAAATATCCCGGCAGCCCAGGTGGAGACCGATGAGCTGGTGGGCTTTGACCGGGAGGACTATGAGGCAGGGGGAACCGGCTGGGCCAGCGAAAGCGGCGCTGAGATCCCGGAGGACACAGCCGGCAAGGGAGAGTACCGCGCCCTGCTTCCGAAAAAGGTGACCAAGGACACAGCCAGGGAGATCGTGAGAAAGGTCAGAAGCGCCAAGCGGCCTGTGATCAATGCCGGAAACGGAATCCGGATCGCCGGCGCCCATGAGGTATTTATGCGCGTTGTAGACGCCCTGGGGATTCCGGTTGTGACGGGAGCCGACAGTATTGACTGTATCTGGGATGAGCATCCTCTCTACACGGGAAAGGGCGGAAATGTGGGGGATCGGGCAGGCAACTTTGCCATACAGAACAGCGATCTGCTCCTTTCCCTGGGAAGCCGTCTGAGCTTCCGCCAGGTTGGATACAGGTTTGACACCTGGGCGAGAGAGGCCTACACGATTATCAATGATATCGATGCGGAGGAGCTCAAAAAGCCCACGCTCCATGTGGATATGCCGGTGCATGCAGACGTAAAGAATCTGCTGGAAACCATAGAGGAGGTTCTCAAGGAGGATGAGAGCCTCGCAAGGGACGCTATGGACGGAGAGATAAAGAAGGCACAGGACGCCTGGGTGGCCAGATGCCGGAACTGGAAGAAAAAGTACCCGGTCGTATTAAAACGCCACATGGAAGGCGGCACGGAGCATGAGGCAAATGTATACGCCTTTGCCCATGAACTGAGCGCAAGGCTTCTGGAGGATCAGATTGTGGTTGTGGGAAACGGCTCTGCCAATGTGGTCTGCGGCCATGCCAACATTATGAAAAAGGGGCAGCGGTTTATCTCCAATTCCGGGATCGCGTCCATGGGCTATGGCCTTCCGGCCTCTATCGGAGCCTGCATTGCAGACCACACCCATGACATTATCCTCGTGACAGGAGACGGAAGCATACAGATGAACCTTCAGGAGCTTCAGACGGTGATCGGAAGGTGGCTTCCTATTAAAATCTTTGTCATCAACAACGGCGGTTACCACTCCATCAGGCAGACACAGAAGAATTTCTTCGGTGAGCCCCTGGTGGGAGTGGGCGTGGACAGCGGGGATCTGACCTTCCCCAGCATGGAAAAGCTGGCCTGGGCTTATGGTTTCCCCTACGTTTCCATCCGGGGAAACAGGGAGCTGGATGAGAAGCTGGAGGAGGCGCTGGCCATTGACGGGCCGGTGATCTGCGAGGTATTTGTGACTATTGACCAGAACTTCGAGCCCAAGTCGGCTGCCAAGAAGCTGCCGGATGGAACACTGGTGTCCCCGCCGCTTGAGGATCTGGCGCCCTTCCTTTCCGACGAGGAGATGGATGAGAACATGATCATTGAGCGGATCAGAAAATAAGAGGACGGATCAGTTTGGAGGACAGTTTATGAGGATAGTTGCGACAGGAGCTACGAGCTTCGTGGGAAGCGGGGCAGTGAAGGCCCTGCTTGACAGAGGCCACAAGGTTTACGCGGTACTCAGAAGGGGCTCTGTGAAGGCGGACAGACTGCTTGAAGACGGAAAGGTGCCAGACGGTCTGGTGATTCTCGAGGAGGATCTGGGATGCCTGGCTCAGCTTGCGGGAAGGATCCCGGAGCCCTGCGACGTGTTTCTCCATATGGGCTGGAAGGGCGCGGGAAGT
>JAHZAR010000018.1:12367-17244 GCA_019423835.1 Clostridiales bacterium
GTGATTCCCGTGCCGCTTTGGCTATTCAGGAGGAAAATGCCCGGGATGCCCTTAAGGCAGTGGAGGCTGCAAAGGCTCTGGGCTGCAGCCGATTTCTGTTCACCGGTTCTCAGGCAGAATATGGAATCCATGATTCCCTGATGGGAGAGGATACCGTGTGCAGGCCCACTTCCCCGTACGGAGCCGCGAAGCTGAGGGTGTGCGAGGAGGCGCCTGCCCTCTGCCGGGAACTTTCCATGGACTATGGACATGCAAGAATCTTCAGCACCTATGGGCCGGGAGATCACCCCTGGTCCCTTCTCTCCACCTGTGTGAGAACCTTTCTTTCAGACGGGGTGATGGAGATGGGAGACTGCACCCAGATGTGGAATTTCCTGTACATCGACGATGCGGCCCGGGCTATTGCAGCACTCTGTGAGTACAGGGGAAGCCTGATGGAGCAGGGAAGCGTGTTCAATCTGGGCGGCCCCATGGAGGAAACCAGGCCTCTCAGGGAATTTGTGGAGACCGTACATGAGATGTGCCAGGGGAGGGGAACCTGTGTCTACGGCGTGCGGAAACCCAATGCGGAGGGCGTGGTGAACCTGATTCCCGACATTTCAAAAATGGAGCGCGTCACTGGATGGAAGCCGGCAGTCCGCTTCCGGGAGGGAATGGAGGCTGTGATTCAGAAAGCGATCCGTTTATCTTAAGAAAAATGTCCCTTGTAAAATGGCGGGGGGAAGATTAGAATAGATAAATAATCCTGATTGGATGTACCGGACGTCTGAAAAAACAGGACAGGAAGAGAGAACAGTTTTCAATGAAAAAGATCAGCATTTTAATTCCATGCTATAATGAAGAGGAGAATGTCGGACCGATCAGCAGGGCTGTGGTGGAAACCGTTACCAGGGAGCTGCCGGAGTACGACTACGAGCTGGTGTTTATTGACAATGATTCCACAGATCAGACCAGGCCGATCCTCCGGGAACTGTGCAGGGAGAATCCAAAGATCAAGGCGATTTTCAATGCAAAAAATTTTGGACAGTTTAATTCCCCCTATTACGGGCTTTTACAGGTGACGGGCGACTGTGTGATCAGCATGGTAGCCGATTTTCAGGATCCGGTGGAGCTGATCCCAAAGTATGTGCGGGAGTGGGAGAAGGGCTATAAGATTGTAATAGGAATCAAGACAGGCAGCAAGGAAAACCCGATTATGTACGGGCTCAGGAGCTTCTACTATAAGCTGATAAAGAAGCTTTCCGATGTGGAACAGATTGAACATTTTACAGGTTCCGGCCTTTACGACAGGGAGTTCATCGAGGTGCTCAGGAAGCTCGACGATCCCACTCCGTTTCTGCGTGGAATCGTAGCAGAGCTGGGCTACAAGAGAAAGGAAATCCCCTATGTCCAGCCCCAGAGAAGGGCAGGAAAGACGCACAATAACTTTTATAAGCTCTACGACGCGGCTATGCTCAGCATTACCTCCTATACGAAGGTGGGACTCAGGCTTGCGACGATTTTCGGAAGCATCTGTGCCGGCATCAGCATTATCGTTGCCTTTGTCTATCTGGTGCTGAAGCTTCTGCACTGGAATGATTTTCCAGCGGGCATGGCCCCGATGCTGATTGGCATGTGCTTTCTGGGCTCTGTCCAGATTTTCTTTATCGGGCTTGTGGGAGAGTACATCCTTTCCATTAACGCCAGAGTGATGAAGCGGCCTCTTGTAGTGGAGGAGGAGAGGATCAACTTTGACACAGATGATAGGACAGGCCCCCGCGGGAGGGAAGAGGACTCCGGGGGGAGCCGGCAGATTCCTGCCGCCCCTGAACAGACCGGCAGCGGATCCACAAAAACAGAGTGTCTGGGCGCAGATTCTGACAGGACAGGAGATAACGCATGAAATTTAATGTAGATGTAGTGAGAATACGCGAAAATTCCATACAGCTGAACGGGTGGGCTATCGGGAAAACGCCGGACGCAAAAATTTCCTATGATGTGGAGGATGGAAACCATCATCATCTGGAGCATAAGTATGTGGCCACCAGGCGGGATGATGTGAGCCAGATCTATTTTGGAAGCGTTCTGGACCGGGAGTTCGGCTTTGACATCCAGTTCCCCTATGAGCGGGGAAAGGAGTACTATCTGGTAATCCGCGGGGAAGGCCGCAGAATCCGCGTGAAGTACAACGAGGAGCTGATCGCAAAGCGCAGCAGTGTCGCCCACAAGAAGATGCAGAAGATAAAAGATCTGATGAATATGGAAACCGTCCGCGTGGCCTATGATTTCTGGAAGGAGAACGGGCTTCGGGCTCTGATCAAAAAGTCAAAGCACAAGATCCAGGGGATAGACAATGACTACGACTATGGAGAATGGTATGAGCTGACGAGACCCACAGAGGAGGAGCTGGCTGAGCAGAGGGCGACGGTATTCGAGTATATGCCCAAGCTCTCCATTGTGATTCCGGCATATAAGACGCCGGAGCGGTATCTGAAGGAAATGCTGAACTCCATTCTTGACCAGACCTATGAAAACTGGGAGGTCTGTGTGGCTGACGGCAGCCCGGCGGGAGAGGGAATCGAGCGGGTGCTCAGGCGGTACGCAGAGAAGGACCGGCGTTTTAAATATGTGATTCTGGGGGAGAATAAGGGAATCTCCGGGAACACCAACGCGGCTATGGACATGGCGGTGGGCGATTTCATCGTCCTGGCGGATCACGATGACACGCTTCCTCCCCATGCGCTTTTCGAGGTGGCGAAGGCCATTAACGAGCATCCGGACGCTGATGTGATCTACTCCGATGAGGACAAGATGGACATGGACGGAGGGGCCCTCTTTGATCCGCACTTTAAGCCGGACTTCAATATTGATCTGCTGAGAAGCGTCAACTATATCTGCCATCTGTTTGTGGTAAGCCACGATCTGGCGGCTCAGGTGGGAGGATTCAGACAGGAATTTGACGGCGCCCAGGACTATGACTTCATTTTCCGCTGCACGGAGGGGGCTTCAGAGGTCTATCATATACCGAAGGTGCTGTATCACTGGCGCTGCCATCAGAATTCCACGGCCAGCAACCCGGAGAGCAAGCTCTATGCCTTTGAGGCAGGCTCACGGGCGATTATGGCCCACTATAAGCGGGTGGGCATTGAGGCCGAGCGGGTGGAAAAGGGAGTGGACTATGGAATCTATCACTCCATCTATAAAATTAAGGGTGAGCCTCTGGTGTCGGTGATCATTCCGAACAAGGATCACAGGCAGGATCTGGATCTGTGCATCCGTTCCATCAGCGAGCGTGCCACCTACAAAAATGTGGAGTTTATTGTGGTGGAAAATAACAGCACTGAGCCGGAAACCTTTGCCTACTACGAGAAAATCCAGAAGGAATTCCCTAATGTCCGCGTGGTAAGGTGGGAGCGGGAGTTTAACTACTCTGCCATCAATAATTTCGGCGTGACCTTTGCAGAGGGCGAGTACCTGCTCTTCCTGAACAATGACACGGAGCCCATTGAACCGCGGTTTATTGAGGAGATGCTGGGACTGTGCCAGAGGGACGATGTGGGAATTGTGGGAGCGAGACTTCTGTATCAGGATGACACGATCCAGCACGCAGGCGTAGTGGTGGGCTTCGGCGGCATTGCCGGGCATACCTTTATCGGCCTTCACAAGGCAGAGAACAGCTACTTCCACCGGGCTATGAGTACCCAGGACTACAGCGCTGTGACGGCGGCCTGCATGATGAGCAAAAAGAGTATTTTCGAGCAGGTAGGCGGCTTTACGGAGGAGCTTGCCGTGGCGTTTAATGATATTGACTACTGCATGAAGGTAAGAGCAGCCGGAAAGCTGGTGGTCTACAACCCTTACGCCCTTCTCTATCACTATGAATCCAAATCGAGAGGGCTTGAGGACACACCGGAGAAGATTGCCCGATTTAACCGGGAGATCCGGATTTTTGCCGACCGCTGGCCGGAGATTCTGGAGAAGGGAGATCCCTACTACAACCCGAACCTGACTCTCAGGAAGTCGAACTTTGCCCTCAGGGATTTAAAGAAAGAGGGCATCGGAGAGCCATATAAATTAGAAGTTTAGAGGCGGTTCAGAGAGCAAAAGAGGGAGAAACATGACAGCTACGACAACGGTAATTATTCCGAATTACAACGGAATGAAATTTTTGGAGCCCTGTTTGAAGGCCCTTCAGGCGCAGACCTATCAAAATTTCAGGATTCTTGTGGTGGACAACGGCTCCACCGACGGGAGCGCCCAGTGGCTTGAAGAGCACGGCATCGATACAATCTTTTTAAAGGAGAACACAGGCTTTTCGGGTGCCGTGAATACCGGAATCCGTGCGGCAGATACGCCCTACGTGATCCTTCTGAATAATGACACAGAGGCGGACGCATATTATGTGGCGGAGCTGGTGCGGGCCATTGAGCGATCACCGAAGATCTTTTCCGTCAGCAGCCGCATGATACAGATGTACCATCCGGAGCTGATGGATGATGCGGGGGATATGTACTGCATCCTGGGCTGGGCCTATCAGAGAGGAGTCGGTCAGAGTGTCAAAAAATACGGTCATCCCCGCCGTATCTTTTCGGCATGTGCCGGAGCTGCTATCTACAGGCGGGAGGTATTCGAGAAAATCGGCTATTTTGATGAGATGCACTTCGCCTACCTGGAGGATCTGGACGTAGGCTACCGGGCGAGAATCTTCGGATATGACAATGTATACTGCCCGGCAGCCATTGTGCGCCATGTGGGGAGCGGAACCAGCGGTTCCAAATACAATTCCTTTAAGGTGAAGCTGGCAGCCAGAAACAACGTATACCTAAACTATAAAAATATGCCTGCCCTGCAGCTTCTCATCAATGCAGTTCCGCTGGGCCTTGGAATCCTGATAAAGA
>JAHZAR010000018.1:17254-18849 GCA_019423835.1 Clostridiales bacterium
ATTATATGGAAGGTCTGCGGGAGGGATTTGCCACTGCAGGAAAGTGCAGGAAGGTGAAATTTCGCAGAGAGCATCTGAAGAATTACCTTTGCATTGAGATGGAACTGATCGCAGGCCTTTTTATCTATACATGGGAATTCGCGTCAAGAAAGCTTTCTGCAAAGGCCGGACAGACTGCCGGCCCGGAGCAGAAGGAAAAGGGAGCACCGTCAGATGACGCTGAAGTACAGTCATTAGAATGTAAGGGGATGATGAACCAATGAATTATGATGGAGATGACGAGTTAGAACGCATGCGCTTAAGGAGGCAGTTGAGACGCGAGGCCCGTCAGAACAGAGAGGAGACCGGGAGGGCAGGTTCCTGCCGGGAGGACTCAGAGGACAGCCGCAGTGCTTCAGAAAGAGGTCATGGGAGAAGCCAGCAGCCTGGCAGATATGCCTCTGATGATTATGGATTGCAGTACGGTTCTCAGGGGCGGAGCGGACGCGACGCCAGAGAGAGAAGCCGCAGAGAACAGGATTATGAGGAGCACAGCTATCGGACAGGAGGCCGCGCCCGCCGGGAGGAGAGCAGATACGGAACAGAGGGAAGGCGTTCCCGTTCGGAATCCGTCTCCCACACAGGCGGGCAGGAGCAGAGGGCTTCCGGCTCCGCATCCTTCCGCTCCGGCTACAGCGGCCCCAAGAGCAGTGCGGGCGGCCGCGGCAGAAAAGGAGGCCGCGGGGGACGCAGAGGTTTTTCTGGTATGGACCGGAGAAAAAAGATCCTGGTCATTGCAGGGGGAGTGCTTCTGGCCCTGATTCTTCTGGTGGCAGCGGCCTTTGCCTATATCAACCACGCTATTTTCGGAAATATGCAGCAGCTGGACTTTGATGAAAAGAAGGTTCAAAACGTAAACCTGAGTGATGATCAGCTGGCACAGATGAAGGGGCACTGGATGGTTGCCTGCTTCGGCGTGGATTCGCGAATGGAAAACGGAAAGATGAATGTGGGCAAGGGAACGAATGCCGATGTCAACATGATCTGCAGCATCGACATGGAGACGGGAGAAATCAAGCTGGTTTCCGTATTCCGCGATACATATCTGAATATCAGCGATAAAAACACTTATAATAAGATCAATGCCGCATACGCAATCGGAGGTCCGGAGCAGGCTGTGGCGGCGCTCAACAAGAACCTGGATCTCAATATCACTCAGTATGCCACCTTCAACTGGAAGGCTGTAGCCGACGGAATCAACATTCTGGGAGGCGTCGATATTGAGCTGAGCGAGAATGAGCGCTCCTGGATCAATGCGTACATCACGGAGACAGTCAAGGAAACAGGAATCGGTTCCCATCAGATCGAGAAGGCCGGACTGGTTCATATGGACGGTGTTCAGGCTGTTGCTTACGGAAGAATCCGCTACGGCGATACAGACTATGCCCGTACAGAGCGGCAGAGAATTGTTCTCCAGGCAGCCTTTGAAAAGGCAAAGACGGCAGACTGGGCCACACTCAACAATATTATCCAGACGGTAATGCCTCAGCTTGCCACAAACATTGAGATGACGGATCTGATCCCTCTAGCGAGAAACCTGAGTACGTTCCACATCG
>JAHZAR010000018.1:18859-19306 GCA_019423835.1 Clostridiales bacterium
GAGGAGAGGCAAAGATTGGTAAGAACGGCGACTGCGTTATTCCGCAGACACTGGAATCCAATGTCGTGGAGCTTCACCAGTTCCTCTTCGGCACAGAGAATTATCAGCCTTCGTCCAAGGTGCAGTCCTACAGCAGCCATATTGCGGAGGCATCGGGAATGTACAACGAGGGAAAATCCATTGACCATGTTCCGGTTGACCAGGGACTGAATGCAAGTTCTTACATCAAGGCAAAGCAGAAGCGGGCGGCAGAAAAAGCGGCCGCTGAGCAGAAGGCGAAGGAGGAAGCCGAGGCGGCTAAAAATAAGGAAGAGGAGACAGAGGACGCTCTCCAGAAAGAAACGGAGCAGGAGACTGCGGACTATTTCGGCGACTGGAATGAGGAAGACTGGGACGAGGAGGACTGGAACGAATTCTGGGGCGGAGAAAACTGGTACGATGACTGGG
>JAHZAR010000018.1:19316-34600 GCA_019423835.1 Clostridiales bacterium
TGGGGAGATGAAGGAATTGGCAGTGATAACGGTGCCACAGGCCCGGGCGCGGAAGTGAGCGGTCCAGGGGCTGAGCCAGGAAGCACAAAGCCAGGAAGCACAAAGCCAGGAACTTCGGCTCCGGGAAATGGTTCCCATCACTCTTCCGGCAGCACTCAGACCAGTCCGGTAGGAGGTACGTCTGACAAAACCTCTCAGGGCAGTTCCTCTGGTACCGGTCAGGGAAGCGCGGATTCAGCAAACGGCCCTTCCGGCAGCGCTCAGACCAGTCCGGGAACCTCCGGCTCTGGCACGACCGGCCAGACTCCTGTTTCACCGGCAGGAGGAACGGGAAATCCGGGCAGTTCTGATACGGGCGTTTCCGGCGGGCAGGCACTCTCTGATCCGCCAGAACAGGAGGCGGCAGGACCCGGAAATGCCGGACCTGCCGGGCCGGCTGCCTGATGCTTCTGCAAATAGGGCCAGAATGGCAAAATCAGGTGAGATACTATGATAAAAGATAATCAGAAGCGGCTGAACCGTTTTCACGTAGTTTTAGATGCATTGGTGATCATGGCATCCTATGGCCTGGCATGGTTTGTGAGCCTGGTGCTGAGTCCTGATGTGACGGCGCACAACAGGGAGGTGATGGCATGGGTGTATATACTGGCGCTCGTGCTGATCGTTCCCGCGTATCTGATCCTCTACGCCTTCTTCCATCTGTATACTCCCAAAAGGGTACAGGGAAGAAGGAGGGAGCTTGCCAACATCGTAAAGGCCAATACCATAGGCGTGCTGGCCATTGCGCTTGTGCTGTATCTGAATGGAAAAAATGAATATTTCCTGAACTTTTCCCGGCAGATGGTGGCCTGCTTCTACCTGTTTAATATTGTCCTGGAATTTCTGGAACGCAATTTTATACGCCGCACGCTGCGCAGTATGCGCTCCAAGGGATACAATCAGAAACATATCCTCCTTGTGGGCTACAGCCGGGCAGCAGAAGGATTTATCGACCGGGTGTGCGCAAACCCGGAATGGGGATATAATGTCAGAGGAATCCTCGACGATCACAGAGAATGGGGAACGGAGTACAAGGGAATCCGGGTAATAGGCACCATCGGGGAGCTGGACGCGATTCTGGAGCTCAATTCTCTGGATGAAATTGCAATTACTCTGGGGCTGAATGAATACGGGAACCTGGAACAGATAGTGGCATCCTGTGAGAAGTCAGGAGTGCACACGAAGTTTATTCCCGATTACAACAACATGATCCCCACACTCCCCTATATGGAGGATCTGCAGGGCCTTCCTGTCATCCATATCAGGCATGTGCCTCTGACAAGCCTTACAAACGCTACGATGAAGCGGATGATAGACATCTTCGGAGCGCTGGTGGCCATTGTGCTGTTCTCGCCTGTGATGCTTATAACGGTGATAGCCATTAAGCTCACCTCGAAGGGACCGGTGATTTTCAGCCAGGAGAGAGTAGGACTCCATAATAAGCCCTTTAAGATGTACAAGTTCCGTTCCATGCAGGTACAGCCGCCATCCCAGGAAAAAAGCAAGTGGACGACGCCGGGAGATCCCCGCGTCACCACAGTAGGAAAATTCATCAGAAAGACGAGCATTGACGAGATGCCTCAGTTTTTCAATGTGCTGAAAGGCGATATGAGCCTGGTAGGGCCAAGGCCGGAGCGCCCCTTCTTCGTAGAGAAGTTTAAGGAAGAAATCCCGCGCTACATGGTCAAGCATCAGGTGCGTCCAGGTCTGACTGGCTGGGCTCAGGTCAATGGATACCGGGGGGATACCTCTATTGTCAAGAGAATCGAGCATGATCTGTATTACATTGAAAACTGGACCCTGGGATTTGACTTTAAAATCCTGTTTCTGACTGTGTTCAAAGGATTTATCAATAAGAATGCATATTAGGGCGTCACTGGGATATAACTGCGCCAGTGAAAGCCGGCTGCATTCCGGGACAGAGATCCCGAGAGGAAAAGCGCAGATGCTGCTGTGGGCGGACGCGCAGAAATGCTGTAAAGAATGAGGAAGCTACATGAGGTATGAGGATGAAATAGACCGTTCCAGACGCCGGCAGAGCCGGGGAAGGGATACGGTTAAGCGCTCGGGGAACAAAAACCCGGCATCAAACCGTCAGAAAGAGCTGACGCTGATCACGGATTCCTTTAAGGAAGACGCGCGGCGCAGGGCAAAAATGAGCGGGAACAGCCATGAAAGGCCGAAAAAGGCCTCATCGCGGGCAAAGTCCTCCAAAAAGGAGGAGAAGGAGAACAAAAAGACAGCTGCCCAGTCCGGGCAGCCGTCCTACTACCGTGCAGCGGCAAAGAAGAAGGCGAAAAAAAAGAGAAGAAAAATTGCCGTTATCATACTGGAACTTTTTCTCCTTCTGGGTGTACTGGCTTTTGCCGGCTATACGTATCTGGATATAAAATGGAAGGGCCTGACCCAGAGAGCGGAGGACTGGAACCCGGAGGAATTAATTAATCTGGATATCTCGGAAGAAAAACAGGAGCAGATGGAAGGATACTGGACGATCGCCGTCTTTGGCCTTGACAGCAGAAATGGCTCTGTGGGGAAGGGAAACAACGCAGATGTAAACCTTATCTGCAACGTGGATCTCGCCACCGGGGAGATTAAGCTGGTATCCGTCTACCGCGACACGTATCTGAACATCAGCGATAAAAACAGTTACAATAAGATTAATGCCGCTTTTCTTCAGGGAGGTCCAACCCAGGCAGTCAAGGCTCTGAATAAAAACCTCGATCTGGAGATTGACGATTACGCAGTATTTAACTGGAAGGCAGTAGCTGAGGCGATCAACATTCTGGGCGGTGTGGATATCGAGATTTCAAAAAAGGAGTTCTACTATATCAATGCCTTCATCACGGAGACCGTGAAGGCTACAGGAATCCCGTCTAAGCAGCTTAAGAGCGCAGGAATGAACCACCTGGACGGCGTGCAGGCAGTAGCCTACGGACGCCTGAGACTTATGGATACGGATTACCAGAGGACAGAGCGGCAGAGGAAAGTGATTTCCCTGGCTTTTGACAAGGCGAAACAGGCAGACTGGGCTACGCTCAACAATGTCATTCAGACGCTTCTCGTGACAGAGAAGGATGTGGATACCAGCATTGAGCTGGGGGACATTGTCAGGATGGGGCGCGGAATCACAAAGCTCCACATGGGAGAATCTGCAGGATTTCCGTCCGAACGCAAGGAGGGAAGAGTGGGAAGCAAGGGCGACTGTGTCATCCCCAATACCCTGGAAAAGAATGTGACAGAGCTTCACCAGTTCCTGTTCGGTGATGAGAATTATGAGCCGTCCTCGCAGGTAAAGACGATCAGCAATAAGATTCTGTCAGATTTTAATGGGGGCGGAAGTTCAGGCAGGAACAATAAAACAGAAAAGACCACAGAAGCGATAGAAACCACCCAGTCACCCGGCACGGATGGTTCCGGTGAGTCCGACGCCTACAGCGGAACCGGAGCCAGTCACGAATACTGGTATCCGTGGGAGACAGAGGGAAATGGCGGAGCCACCGGTCCGGGAAGGGAAACGAGACCTCATGGGCCGGGCCAGGAGTCATGGCCGTATGGCGAATCTAATTCCTACAGCGGTTCCTATCCGGAAGGCAGTCAGGGCGGAACCGGCCTGGCTGATGAAAGGCCGGGGGCCGAAACTGCTCCATCCCAGAGCGGAAGCGGGCAGGGCAGTGACGGCTCAGGAATCATTATCTACCCCGGAAGCGGAACGGAGGAGTCGCAGAGCGCCGTTCCGAGGCCTGGAACCGGCCAGGAGACAGGGACGGGCACTGTTCCCAGACAGGCCGCCGGTATGAACGGGGGCAGTGAAAGCCAGGCAGGATGCACGGGAAACGGACAGAACGGCAGTGCGGTGTATCCGGGAAGCGGCAGTTCTGGGCAAAGTCCTGCACAGCCGGGCGGAGGCCAGACCTCACCGGAAGGCATGGTACCGGGACAGAATACAGACACGGGAGTTATAATCGGACCTGGGACAGGAAATTAGAGTGCCGGTTTGATATGAGAGAGAATCAGACGCCGCAGAGGCATTTTCTGCGGCGTCTGATTCTTTTTATGGCCCCTTGTACCCGCTTGAGACACACATACATTTTTTGAAATGGATGCGCTGGCTCTGAGGATTCCTGTTCTGCTTCGCGGTCCGGTATTTTGAAAGTGACTTTCTTCTTGCAGATTTCAGAAGAATTGTTATACTTTATAATAGAGAAAAGGACAGTTGGCGAAACGGGAAGATTAATCGGAACAGGAACGCCTGTATGGACCAGAGGGAGAGCAGGAGAATGGAGATGAATTTCAGCGGTCTCTACGAGATGCAGGGAATGCTGTTTCTGCTGATCATGGCAGGGATGGTTTTAAAACGAAAGGGAATTATCACCGGTGCGGGAAAAAGTATGCTGGCAGATCTGGTTATCTATGTGACGCTTCCCTGCAGTACGCTTAAGTCCTTTGAGATGGAATTTGGCCCGGAAATTTTAAAGACGATGGGTGCGGCATTTGGGATTTCCTGCCTGATCCAGGCAGCCTGCTATGGGATGAATCACTTCCTCTACAGAGGAGTTGAGGAGAGAAAGAAAAAGGTTCTTCTGTATGCCACCATGACATCGAATGCCGGGATTCTGGGCAATTCAATCGCGGAGGGAATTTTTGGGACAGCCGGTCTCTTCTATGCATCCATCTACCTGATTCCCCAGAGAACTGTCATGTGGTCTCTGGGGATGACCTACTTTACAGAAGCGCCGGATAAGCTGACTCTGGCCAAAAAAGTGATGACACATCCCTGTATTCTCGCTGTATTCGCGGGCTTTATTCTGATGGCAGGACAGATTTCTCTTCCCGGAGTGATAGATGCTGCTGTGGGAAGTCTGGGAAATGCCAACACGGCTGTTTCCATGCTTTTTATCGGAGCAGTTCTGGGAGATGCCAGGGGGAAGGGAATGGTGACGAAAACGACCTGCTGCTATTCCTTAGTGCGTCTGATTTTGATTCCGGCTCTCGTATTTGCAGGCTGCGCTCTGGCAGGTACAGACGCGGTTGTAATGGGAGTCTGCGTAGTTCTGTCGGGAATGCCTGCCGCCAGTGTGACGGCGATCCTGGCATCCAAGTACGGCGGCGACGAGCAATTTGCTACAAGCTGTGTGGTATTTTCCACGCTTCTGTCCATGCTGACAGTACCCCTTTGGTGCATGGCACTGAGCCTGGTATAGAGGGCGGAGAGGAAAGGGCTTTGAAGTCCTTCCCGGATAAGAACCCTGCGGGGAAAGGGGGGACAGAACAAATCTGCTCCTCCCGGTCCATTTTTTGTCCCGTATCTTTGAGGTTTCCCGGTTTTATTTTCTTTTATTGTTATTATCTTTAAAGCCTATCTGAAAATTTTCTAGTGAAGAACAATTTGATTCAGAATAATTGTAATATCAAAAAAAGCAGCGAAAAAGAAAAGATTCGATCAGCAATTTCCACAAAAAGATAAGACGAAAAAATAAACTTTTCTCATGATAATTGTATAATACAGAGAAATATTTTGAATAGACTGAATAAATATTGATAAATGGATAATATTGTGATACTATAATGGTGAAAATATTTTCCGAAAATAATTTCTCATTGAGCAGCAAAAGGGAGAAGGAAAAAGGATTCAGGAAAGGACAGGAGGATTGTGACAGGAAAAAAGAAAATTGTGGTGGTGGGGAGCCTGAATATGGATGCTCTGATTGAGGTTTCCAGGGTTCCGGCAGAAGGAGAAACCGTGTTGGGGGAGAAGTGTTCCTTCAGCCCGGGAGGAAAGGGGGCGAATCAGTCTTTTGCAGCAGGAAAGCTGGGAGGGCAGGTTTCGATGATTGGCGCTGTGGGAAAAGACGAGTATGGGACGGCGCTGAAAGAAAATCTGGGGATGGCCGGGGTGGACACAGGAGGAATTGAAGAGATCTCTGACATTCCTACGGGAATGGCCTTTATTCTTCTGGAGCCCTCCGGGCAGAACAGGATTGTTGTGGTTCAGGGGACGAATGGAGAGTTGGGTGAAGCTCTGATCCAGCGTCACAGGGAGTTGATCGAGGAGTGTGACATTCTGATGCTCCAGATGGAGATTCCCGTGGAGGTAAACTGTCTGGCAGCTGAGATCGCAAGAGAGAAAGGGAAAATTGTGATTCTCGACCCTTCACCCGTCCCGGATGAGATGCCGGACAGGCTGCTGTCGTCTGTGGATGTAATGAAGCCCAATGAGACAGAGCTGGCTCTCCTGACGGGAAGGACTGTGGAAACGAAGGAGGATATTGTGGAAGCGTCCCGCTGTCTGATAGAGAGAGGAGTTGGCTGCGTGCTTACCACCTGGGGAAGCAGGGGGGCGGTTCTGGTATCGAAAGAAGAATGGGAGTATTTTCCGGCTGAGAGAGTCAACGCAGTGGACACTACAGCGGCAGGTGACGGCTTTATCGCCGCATTTGCCTGCCGGTTTGACGGAAACAACTACAGGGAAGCAATCCGGTTTGCCACTCAGGTGGCGGCCAGGGTGGTGGAAAAAAAGGGAGCTCAGAGTTCCATCCCCTCCTTAGAGGAGCTTGGGGAGGAGCTGTGAAGGCAGGAGAGACATAAAGATAAGGAGGGTGGGAGATAAAAGGAGAACAGGAAATAAAAGAGAAGAATCAGAGAGAATACTCGGGCGGTGACGGGCAAGACAGAAAGGACAGATCAATTAAAGGGAGGTACAATCTATGAGAAAATTAAGACGTGTGGCTGCTTTGGCTTTGGCAGGAATGATGGCACTTGCAGGGACAGGCTGTTCTGGCTCAGGCAGCTCCGGAAGTGGGGAAGAAAGCGGGCAGCAGGTTTCGGCCAGCGAAGAGAACACCGGTGGGGAAGAGGAGAGCCCGGAAAGCGGGGACGCCAAAAGGGCCTGTCTTATCACCTCTACGGCCAGAGGAAATGAGTACGTGGATCTGATCTGGTCAGGATTTGAGGATCTGGAAAAAGACGGCTGGGAGGTCAAGTGTATCGAGTGCTTCGAGGCGGCAGAGCAGCTTGAGCAGGTGAGAGCCATGTGTGCAGAGGGGTACGACCTGATCTATACCAATGGCGATGACATTATGTATGCCATCTGGGATATTCAGGATGAGCTGAATGAGATGTACCCGGAAACGCGGTTTTTCTTCCTGGATACCTATGAGACATCCACCATGCCCAACTCCTGTACAGTGACTATCGATCCTTTTGAATCCTGCTTTATTGCCGGATATGTGGCAGCCAATATGTCAGAGACAGGAAAAATTGGCCTGATGCTGCCTGTAGATTCTCCGATTCTGCAGAGATTTGAGTATGGCTATCTGGCCGGCGTGGACTATGCGGACAACGGAGCGGAGATTATCAAGGCATACACCAATGACCTTTATGATACCACAAAGGGCTATGAGTCGACGATCAGCCTGCTTGAGACAAACCCGGATATTGATTTAATTGCCCAGGCAGCCTATATCTCCGGTTATGGCGTTATCTCCGCCTGCTCTGATAAGGAAATTCCCTGCATCGGTGTGGATAACTGGCAGGGCGACATTGATCCCTGTGTATTCTGGTCAGCAATCAAATCCATGAATATTGCAGTGACAAAGACAGCAGAAATGTGGGAAAACGGGGAGGAGATTCCTTCTTCCTTAAACCTGAATCTGGCCTATGGCGGAGAAGCCTATGCTGAGCAGGATTTAAAGAATCTTCCGGACGAGCTGGCAGCAGAGGTGACAGACCTTGCCGAAAAGATTCGCTCAGGAGAGCTTGACGTATTTGCAAACGGATACGAGGAGTGGAAAATCGTCAACGCGACAGAGGAATAGGAGAAACGGGGGGCGGCAAAACAGACAGGAGGGCTGTCTGCCGCCCCTGCTTTGTTTCTGTATTGTGAAAATAAAGAGGTGGCAGCTTGAACAGGACAGATGATTACATATTGGAGATGAAGCATATTTATAAGAGCTTCGGTTCCCTGATGGCCAACTGTGATGTGAGCTTCTCTGTAAAACGGGGGTCGATCCATGCGCTGATTGGGGAAAATGGTGCAGGAAAAAGTACATTGATGAATATCTTGACCAGTATTTACAAGCCGGACGCAGGGGAGATTATCCTGAACGGGGAAAAGGTGGTTCTGAAGGATTCCCTCGATGCGGCCAGGCATGGAATTGGAATGGTCTATCAGGAGTTTATGCTGTTTAGGGAACTGACGGTTCTTGAAAATATCATGATGGGCTTTGAAAAGCGCCACATGAGCGTATTTATCGACCGAAAACAGACCAGGAAGGAGATAGAAGAAATCTGTGAGCATTATCACTTTAATATCCCCCTTGACGAGAAAGTAGGGAGCCTTCCGGTGTCCATGCTTCAGCAGGTTGAGATTGTGAAGGTACTGTATAAAAAGGCAGATCTGATCATTCTCGATGAGCCCACCTCCGTTCTGACGCCTCAGGGTATTGAAGGACTGTTCGAGGCCATGCGTTTTCTGACAGGTATGGGAAAAACGGTCATCTTTATTACCCATAAGCTCAAAGAGGTTTTTGCAGTTGCCGACTGGATTACTGTCCTGAAGGACGGGCGCGTGGTGGGAAGCGTGCCGCCGGATGCGGTGACGGAGGAGCAGATAGCAGGGATGATGGTTGGACGGGAAGTCATTTTAAAGGCCAATAAACTGGAACCGAAGCTCGGGAAGGTGATCCTGGACGTGAAGAACCTGACTGTGAAGGACAAGGCAGGCGTCGAGCGGGTGAAGCAGATGGATCTGACCATCCGGGCTGGGGAGATTGTGGGAATTGCAGGGGTGGCCGGCTCCGGCCAGCAGCAGCTTGTGGAGGCTCTGTTTGGTCTTCAGGATGCGGAAGAGGGAAGCCAGATTCTCTTTGACGGCCGGGATATTACCCATGCATCCTGCGCTGAGCGAAGGAAGATGGGGATTGGATACGTTCCCCAGGACCGCCTGAAGGCCGGCTGCAATATTCAGTCCACAGTCTGGGAAAACGCGATTATGGGATACCATATCGCGCATGGATTTAAGAATAAATTTTTCCTGGATCGGAGAGAAATAGGGGAGTTCACAGATCGTGTGGTCCGCTCCTATGCAGTTAAGGCAGGCAGTATTCAAAACAGGGTGAAAAATCTGTCAGGCGGCAATATACAGAAGCTCATTGTGGGAAGGGAATTTATTCAGGACAATAAGCTTCTGATTATCGAAGATCCCACCAGAGGCATTGATGTGGGAGCCATTGAATTTATCTGGCAGAAAATCATAGAGATGGCTCAGGAGGGAACAGCAGTGCTCGTGGTGAGCCATGAGTTAAATGAGGTGCTTCAGCTCTCTGACCGGGTGGAGGTTATTTTTGACGGAAGGCTGTCGGACGGCGGCAGCTATGGGGAGCACACGCCGGAGGAGATCGGTATTCTGATGATGGGAGGGAAGCTGTAAATGGATTCAAAAGGGAGATATTCAAAAATTGAGCCGGTAAATGCCATACTCACACATCTGGTGAATCCCGATACTACGGCCAATGTGGTGCGCTATGTGTCATCGTTTATCGGAGTGCTGGTTATAGGTTCCATCCTGATTCTCATTCAGGGGGAAAATCCAGTAAGAGCCTCTATGCTGATTGTGGAAGGAGCGTTTGGGAGTATCACTTCCTTTGGAAACACACTCCGCTGGGCGACGCCCTGTCTGTTTACGGGGGCTGCAGCCATAGTGGCTTTTAAATCCGGCGTTACGAATCTGGGAATTGAGGGTCAGATGTACCTGGGAGCCATCACTTCCGCCTATATCGGCTACGCCTTTGAGCTGCCCGCGGGACTTCATGCCGTTGTCTGCCTGATAGGAGCCGGAGCTGCCGGAGCGGTCTGGGTGCTTCTCCCGGCATTTATGAGGCTGTTTTTTAAAATCAACGAGTATGTGACTACTATGATGATGAATTTCATCGCCACGCTTCTGGCAGATTTCTTTGTAGTCTGGTATGTAATTCCGTCTCTGGGAATCACCAGCCCTACTATTAAGACACCCAATATTCTGGACGGGGCAAAGCTCCCCAATCTGGTAAGGGGAACCTCCTCCAGCTGGGGGTATCTTATCGGAATCTTGGTGGTTATGGCTGTCTATATCCTGTATAAGTACATGATCAAGGGATATGAGCTGAAACAGGTGGGAGAAAATCTCATGTTTGCGAAGGTGGGCGGAGTTAACGTAAAAAAGACGTTTCTCTCCATCTTTATCATCTCAGGCTTTATTGCAGGACTCTGCGGAGGCGTTGAGGTGACAGGGGGATATAACAAGTACGTTTCCAATTTCAGCACCACCATGGGCTGGGAAGGAATTATGATTGCCGATATCTCGGGGCATAAGCCCATTGCCCTGATTCTGGTTTCTCTGGTATGGGGGGCCCTGAAGACAGGGGCCATGTACATGGAGCGCACTACTTCCTTAAACCGCCTGACCGTTAACCTGCTGCAGATGATCTTTGTGCTTCTGGTGGCGGTAGATTATGAGGCGATTCTCTCCTACCTGAAAAACAGGAAAAAGAGCAGGATGGCGGCAGCCAGAGCCGGAAAGGAGGCGAAGGCATGATCGGAGAAATGTTAGCAACCTGCTTCAGTGCAACTGCTGTTGCCACGGGAATCCGGCTGGCCTGCCCTCTGATCATCGGCTCAGTGGGAGGATGTTTCAATGAAAAGACTGGAACCGGTAACCTGGCCTATGAGTGCTTCATGCTGACAGGAGCGTTTTTCGGCGCTTACGGGAGTTTCCTGACTGGAAACCCCGTGCTCGGCTCTTTGGTTGCCATGCTTTCAGGCCTTGGCCTTGCAGCCGTCTACGGCATTCTGGTCTATCATCTGCGGTGCAACGCCATGATTGTCAGTATCGCCTATAACAGCAGCGGCTGGGCCCTGACAACTCTTCTCCTGACCCAGATCTGGGGAGTCAGGGGAAACTACAGCTCGCCGGAGATTGTGAGCTATGATACGATTAATCTTTCGATTTTCAAGGGAAATGCGGTCCTGAATACCCTGTTTAACAACAGCATTCCTCTGGTATATCTGGCTTTTGTGATTGCCATTGCCGGAACAATCATCATGTATAAAACGCCCTTTGGGCTGCGGCTCAGAGGTGTGGGACTGAATCCGGAAGCAGCCAGAACAGCGGGAATCAGCGTGAGAAAATACAAATGGATTTCCCTGATCATTATGGGAATGTGCATGGGGCTTGCAGGCTCCTACATGCCCCTGTCAGGCCTTTCCATGTTTACGGAGAATATGACGCGCGGAAGAGGATTCCTGTGCCTGACGTCCATCCTGGTGGCAAAGGCGAATCCCTTTAAGGCTATGCTGATCGCCCTGCTGTTTGGATATGCCAATGGTCTGACGCTGGTGCTCTCAACCTATGGTTATCCGACGCAGATTATGTCCATGATTCCGTATCTGATGGTGCTGGCCGTACTTCTGACTGTGGGAATCAGACAGTACAGGGGAAAGGCAGATATAGCAGAAGAGATGATTTAGGCAGAAAGAATGACAGAGAGGGGAGTGGAACATGCTGACACAGGAGTGGATCAAAGTGGAGAAGGATTCGTATATATACCGGGCAGTCCACCGGATTATGGAGGGGGACTGCCAGATGGAACATGGTCCTTTGCCCGTTACCGTGGGGCCGTTTTGGGGACAGAAATATACGGTAACCAACCATATGTACTACGAGTTTCTGAGAGAAAGCGGCTATGAGCCGGAGGACAGGAGAGGGTATTTAAGACACTGGGAGAATGGAAAATACAGGGAGGGAGAGGAGGATCTCCCTGTTGTCTGGGTTTCACAGCAGGATGCAGAGGCATACGCGTCGTTCTACGGGTGGAAGCTTCCCACAGAGGCCCAGTGGCAGTATATGGCGGCAGGGCCGGGAAAGTTCAGATGGCCGTGGGGAAATAAAAAAGAGTACAGACGGGCCAATGTCTGGAGCGGACGCCTGGAGCCGGCAGATTCCCACCCGGATGGAGCTTCTCCCTTCGGCTTCATGAACATGTGCGGAAATGTGTGGGAACTGACAGACGGAGAGCTGGCCGACAGCGGAGGAGCCCACCGGTTTCTGGTGCTGAGGGGAGGCTCCTGTTACAGCGGCGGTCATTACTGGCATATTAAGAGCGGAGCGGTCCCCAATGACAGCCATCTGAAGGTGCATCTTCTGGGCGGAGCCATGGACCGGTTTGGAACAGTTGGATTTCGGTGCGTCAGGGATGAGTAGGACAGAATGGAGAATGTGGAATGGGAGAGAACAGGCAGCCTGGCAGCAGGCTGGAAAAGGAAGAAAAACGCATTGTGACAGAAAACAGGAGACTTGAGGCAGTGATTTCATTTGAGAGAGGGCTGTCCCTTGAGAGGCTCACATACAGAGGAACCGGGGAAAACCCGGTGCGGATGAGCCGGGGAAGGGATCTGTTTTCTCTGGAGATCAGAGGCAGAAGACTGAGCCCCGAGGATTTTCGTCTCGTTTCGGTGGAGAGAGCAGAGGACCAAAACCAGGAGCTGGTTACGTTTCTCATGGAAAATGAGGAAGAAAAGCTAAAACTCCGGTTTCATCTGATGAATGACAGGAGAGATTCCATTACCCTTCTCTGGCAGGTTTGGGACGGATTTAAGAATGGAGTGCCTCAGGAAATTTTTATGAGCCTTCCATTTCTGGCGGGGCTTTCAACAGGCAGTGAGGATGAGAAGATCTACTATCCTGCCTGCACGCTGGGAGGGCGAAGGGGAGATGTGCTGAAACGGCCTCCGGAGAGCTTTTACAGCTCTGATATGAAGATGCCTCTCGTGCTGTGTGAGCAAAAGGGGATGGGAAGCGGCCTTTGCATCCAGTTCCTGTCACAGAGTGACCTGAGTGACGAGGGGGCAGTTCAGAATGTCAGCATCAGGCTTCTGGAAACCCTGACAGACAGGGACAGTCTGCTGAAACACAGGATAGCAATCCACCCGGATGCTTCCTTTAATGACACGCTGGAGCTTAAGATAACGGGAATTGAAAACGGATGGCCGGAGGCATTTGGCCTGTGCAGGAGGGACTGGCAGAGCGGATACGATCTCAGCGAGTATGAGAAAGAAGAGCTGGGATGGATGAAAACCTGTGTGGTAAACCATTTTGCTTTTCTGTACGGGAGTGAAGCCTTCGACTTTGAGAGGCAGCAGGTGGATGTGGATAGACTGCTGGAACAGGGGGAGGAATTTGGCGGCTATGATACAGTGGCTGTGTGGAATCAGTATCCCCGTCTCGGTGTGGATCAGAGGAACCAGTGGGAGTTTTACGATGACTTTCCGGGAGGCAGAGAGGCGCTGAGGAGGATGGTGGATCAGTTTCATGAAAAGGGTGTCAAGGTGCTTCTCCCCTATATTCCCTGGGATCGGGGAGAAGAGGAATCAACAGGCACAATGGGAAACGAATTTGCCAGAATTATCAGGGATACAGGGGCTGATGGATATCAGCTGGATACCTGCAAGGATCTGCCATTTTCCTTCCGGAAAAAGCTGGACGAGGTACGCCCGGGACTGCTGCTGCAGACACAGGCCCACCCCTACAAGAATGAGCCCGTTGAGTTTATCACCTCATCGTGGGATGAATTCTGGTACAGTGATCCCATGCCGGAAACAGATTTGTTCCGCTTTATGCTTCCCCAGCACATTGCCCCGGTCATTTCCCGCTGGCTTCGGGAGGAGGACAAGGATGTGCTGATAAAGCGCTGTATGTTTAACGCTGCGCCCATTGTGATCTGGCAGGATATTTTCGGGAGGTGGATGCCATTTACGGGTGAGCAGAAGGCAAAGATCCGGGAGTGGAAAGGCGTATATCTGGAAAACAGAGAGATCTATCAGGGGAAAGCCCCGGTTCCTCTTTATCCTGTGAGCGGGGAGGGAATTTACTGTAATCTCTTTCTCGACAACAGGGAGGAACAGAGAATCTTTGCCCTGTATAATGACAGGGATGAGGATGTGCGGCTGGAATTTTCAGACGTGTGTGGGAGAATGTTTCTGACCACAGCTGACACGAAGGGGATAAAAGAGGAGGAGCAAAGAAAGGATGTACCGGAAAGAGGCATTCATCTGATTCTGGATGATACCGGAAACGGATTCCTCTCTCATATCAGGCCGGATGCCTTCTGCCTGTATCTCCCTGCAAAAGGAGTGTCCCATGTCCGGATTAGGGGAGGATGTGGGAGAGAGAAGGACGGCAGAAATACAGTACAGTAAGAATGGAAAGAATGAGCCATGGGAGAAGCGGCAGGAATCTGCCGGCGTTTCTCCCACGGCTCATTTTTGAGACAGGAACTGTTTTTCAGAGACGTTTTAGATAAACACCTCAGTTTCCGCCCGCCTTGTATAGTTCTGTTCCAGCATGGATACATGGGACAGAAAGGCGGCATCGTCGAAGTATTTGGCGTGCTGCGGACATTTTTTCACGCAGGCCTGGCATTTAATGCAGATGCCGGTGACCTGGGACGGATCCCCGGCGCTTATGGAACCCATGGGCCAGACTCTGGCACAGATTCCGCACTGATCGCAGGCATCCATCCTGGTCAGAGGTTTTGCCTTTAAAAAGACAGCCGGTTTTCCGTCCGTACCCAGCGGTGTATAATAGGGTCCCACCGGATCATCCCCCCTCACCTGGACAGGAGCCGGGATCTCTGTCAGATTTCTGACTTTTTCAGCTGTCCTGTCGGCAAAGTCATCGATAATTCTCCAGTCCTCCGGGTCTGGCCTTCCTGGAGCTATCCGATCGGAAAAAACATGGCTGCATGCCACACCTGCTCCGGCGATTGTGTGGAAACCGTTGTGCTCCAGCTCATTTCTGAGTTCAATCAGGCCGTTGTCAAAATTTCTGTTTCCAAAGGTGACAACCGGAACGGCCAGTGTCCCATCTCCTTTAAAAAGGCTCTGAACAGCCGGAAGCATCTTGTTGGGAACGCGTCCTGCGTATACGGGAGTGCCAAATACAACTAACTCTGATGGGCCGAAATGCTGCACCTGTGTTCTGCTCTCCGGTAATGTGAAATCATAGGATTCCACTGAAACTCCCAGTCTGTCTGCAATTCTCTCTGCAATTCTTGTGACTACAGTTTCCGTGTTGCCCGTCGCACTGTAGTATACTGCCTTTACTGCCGTAACATTCATTTCCATTTTCTCCTTCACATATATTTTCATTTGCCCCCCGGCGGAACTCAGCGCCCGGCTTTCAGCAGTGAATGCTGAAACCGGTATGCGCA
>JAHZAR010000182.1:0-259 GCA_019423835.1 Clostridiales bacterium
TGGGAACAGCTCTGGCCTTTACGCTCTATCTTCAGGGGGTCAGCGACATAGGCTCCGTAAAGGCCAGCATGCTGGCCTGTATTGAACCGGTTTCCGCCACTGTGATTTCCGCGCTCTGGCTGCACACCAGCTTCACCGCTGTGGACATTGCAGGCCTTGCACTGATTCTCGCAGCAGTCCTCATGCTCAGCCGGAAGAGGGAGGGTACAGAATGAATCAGGGACGCTATCTCATAGGGGAAGTAAGCAAAATTACGGGA
>JAHZAR010000182.1:280-2527 GCA_019423835.1 Clostridiales bacterium
TTTCCAGGGATACCCTGCATTTTTACAGCAAGACGGGGCTTCTCGTGCCGGATTACACCGACGAGTCCAACCAGTACCGGTATTATTCCCGTTTCAATCTCTGGCAGCTGGACATTATTACCACCTGCCGGAAACTGAATATTCCTCTGAAACGGATTCGCCAGATTCTGGGCTCCCATGACAATAAGAAGGTTACAGAGCTTTTAATGGAATACCGAAGTGAGGCACTGCGGCTCAGCGATTTTTACAGACAGGTGGCGGACGACATCTCCTGGTATGAGGCTGAGAATCAAAAAATTGATGAGGCTGCCCGTTCTCTGAATCACGGCATTTCCGAAATCCGCCTTAAAACCCTTCCGGCCGAGACGGTGATTGCGGGAGTGATGAAGCGCGACGAGACCTCCTACCATGCGAATCTTCAGGAGGCTGTGAGTGCCGGGCTGCAAAGGGCCGGCTCTATCCGGCGCAAATACGGCTACATGATTGATCCGCAGTTTATGTGTCAGGGACAGTTTTATAAATTCCGGGAATACATCAAGCCAGACGGCGCTCCCCTTCCTCTTGAAAATCCGGACACACTCTATACAATACCGGCCGGAAAGTATGCTGTTTTTATTCTGCATATTATGGACGATCAGGCTGACTTCGGGCCATTTCTCAGATGGCTTGATGAAAATGGCTGGGAAACAGATGCCGTGTACGCTGACGAGCTGGGAATGCAGCTTTTCGATTACATTAAGGATTACTACTGCGAGGTGAAGGCTCACCTGGTAAAAAAGAGCTGAAGGCCAGAGTCCGCCTCCAGGAAAGTACTCTGCCGTCTGAATCGCGCCTCCGGAAATTTTTCTTCCTTTAAAATTTTGTCTTGACTGTGTAGTTACTCCATGCTTTATGATATCCACCGAAAGAAAGGAGAATTGACTATGCAGCAGCCATCTATATGGAACCGTCTCATCAAACTATCGCTACCCGTCATGTTTTCGCTCCTGATTCAGTCCATCTACAATATCGCTGACAGCTATTTTGTCGCCCGGTATTCTTCTGACGGACTGGCAGCCCTTTCCCTGATTTATCCGATTCAGCTCTTTATGACAGCTCTCGCCACAGGTACCGGAAGCGGGCTCGGCCTTCTGGTATCTCACATGGACGGACAGAAAGCGGGGGGCTCCTCTGAAATGACCAGAGAGAGACATGCTCTGATTGCCAGCGGACTTTTTCTCGGGATTTTCAACTATCTCATCTTTACCCTGACTGCCATGTGGGGAATCTGCGGATACTTTTCCATTTCCTCCGGCCAGCAGGCCGTCAGGGAAAGCGGACTTCAGTATGCCCATATCGTATTCCTGTTTTCCTTTGGCCTGTTTGCAGAGGCCAATGCCACCAAGCTCCTTCAGACAAAGGGAAATACTGTTCTGCCCATGCTCGCCCAGATTGCCGGAGCCGTGCTGAATATCTTCCTGGATCCCATTCTGATCTATGGCCTCTTCGGGCTTCCCGCCATGGGAATACGGGGAGCTGCTGTCGCCACCGTTCTCGGGCAGTGGCTGGCCATGTTCATCGTGATCCTCCCTGTTTTCCGGCGTTTTCCCGTGTTCAGAGGGCGTGTGCTGCCTACTGAATGTATCAGAATTTACCGGGCAGGGCTTCCGGCTATCGCCATGCAGTCCCTCAACACTCTCTATATTGTCGGACTCAATCTGGTCCTGAAGCAGTTTTCTGAGAGCGCGGTTTTAGTTCTGGGCATCTACTACAAGCTTCAGACCTTTTTCTTCATTCCTCTTATGGGACTTCAGCAGGTTATCCTGCCTTTAATCAGTTTTTACCACGGAGCAGAGCAGCCGCAGCGGGAGCGTCAGGTGCTTGTCTGCTCCATAAAACTCTCCCTGGCTGTCATGTTCACCGCCCTGGGTGCATTTATGATCGCCCCCGAAGGCCTTCTTTCCATCTTCACAGCCGAACCGGCTGTCCTCTCCATCGGCGGCACCGGGCTTCGGATCATCTCTCTCAGTTTCCCGTTCGCCGCTCTGGGAATGATGTATACCGTGTATTTTCAGAGCGCCGGGCGAGGGAAAACCAGCCTGCTGGTGACTGTGCTCCGCCAGGTCGTTCTCCTGGTTCCCCTGGCCTGGCTGTTCCACTATAAAGGGCTGACCTTTGTCTGGTTTACTTTTCCTGTCACGGAAATTTTTGTCGCAGCGGCATGTCTTATGCTGGATCGCCCGCGGCCGGCTACATGGGCCCGAAATG
>JAHZAR010000183.1 GCA_019423835.1 Clostridiales bacterium
TAAGATTTTATAATTCTTTTTCATAGATTTTCTCCCGGCAACTGATTCTTTCATATTTTTTGAGTATATTATTAAATTGGAAAGATTGCAACCTGCTTTTTCAGTGTTCACAATATCGTAAAAATTCCGGTATTTATTTATCAGAAAACTTTTGATATAATGGTAAACTGAAGGAGGCTTTCTATGAATTATGGCAGAAAAGAGACCAGACGGCAGATTGTGGCCGCCGGTTCCCGAAAGAAGAAGTACGCTAACCGGCTCTTCCTCTCCTTTTTCAAGGTGTTTCTCGTGCTGTGCCTGTTTGTCTTCGTGACCGGCTTCAGCGCAGGGCATTATTGACACCGCGCCCGATTTCAATGCTGAGAGCTTTGCCCCCAGCGGTTTTTTCTCGACCATTTACGACTCTGAGGGCAACGTCGTGGACACTCTGGTAGGAACGAACGCCAACCGTATTGAAGCTACCTATGATGAATTTCCGGAAGATCTGATCAACGCTTTTGTCGCGATCGAGGACTCCCGCTTCTGGCAGCACAGCGGCATTGACCTCCGCTCCATCACAAGAGCGGCTGTCGGAGTGCTGACAAACAATTACCAGGGCGGAGCCAGCACCCTCACCCAGCAGCTCATCAAAAACACTGTGTTCGGCGGCGGTATGGAAACCAGCACCGGCGCAAGGATCGAGCGAAAAGTGCAGGAACAGTATCTGGCCCTGCAGCTCACGAAAAATGTGGACCGGAAGATCATCATTACCAACTACTTAAATACCATTAACCTGGGAAGCAACACCCTGGGAGTCAAGGCGGCGGCCCTCCGGTATTTTAACAAGGACGTTTCTGACCTGACACTCTCCGAGTGCACCGTTATCGCCGCCATCACGAAGAATCCCTCCCGCCTGAATCCAATCACCGGAGCGGAGGACAATGCACAGCGGCGGTCCACGATTCTTCAGGAGATGTATAACCAGGGATATATCTCAAAGGAGGAGCAGGAGGAGGCTCTGGCAGACGATGTGTACTCCCGCATCCAGAACGTGGATTTGGCTGCGAAGGAAAACGACAGTCCCTACTCCTACTATACAGACGAGCTGATCGATCAGGTGACGGAGGCTCTGAAGGAAGAGCTCGGCTACACGGATACTCAGGCCAGCAATCTATTGTTCAGCGGCGGGCTCAGCATCTATACGCCTCAGGACCCCAGGATGCAGGCCATCGTAGATGAGGAGATCAGCAACCCGGAAAACTATGCACTGGCCCGGTACTCCATCGAATACAGGCTTTCCGTCACCCACGGAGACGGCACAACAGACCACTTTCCCGAGGGCCATATAAAGAATTACTATAAAGATACCCTGGGGCAGAGCGGGTATACAGGACTGTTTGATAGCGAGGCCGAGGCCCAGGCAGCCGTTGATCAGTTTAAGGCATGGCTCCTGAAAGAGGACGACAAGGTCATCGGAGAATCCCTCACTGTCACCCTTCAGCCGCAGGCATCCTTTGTCCTGATCGAGCAGTCTACCGGATATGTAAAGGCCATCAGCGGAGGCCGCGGAGCGAAAACCGCGAACCGCACTCTGAACAGGGCCACAAATGTCAAGCGGCAGCCAGGCTCCGCCTTCAAGGTCATCACATCCTTCCTGCCGGCCGTGGACACCTGCGGTGCGACGCTCGCAAGCGTATACTATGATGCCCCCTACTCCATCGGCACCAAAACCTTCCGGAACTGGTACGCCAACCGAGGCTATATGGGCTATCACAATATCCGCGAGGGAATCGCCTATTCCATGAACATTCTGGCCCTGAAATGCCTGGTGGACACTGTGACTCCGCAGCTGGGCGTGGAATATGCGGAAAAGCTGGGAATCACCACCCTCGTGTCGGAGGACATCACCCCCTCCCTGGCCCTCGGCGGTCTGACGGTGGGCGTGACGAACCTGGAGCTGACGAATGCCTTTGCAACCATTGCCAATGAGGGTGTTTACACAGAGCCCGTTTTCTTCACGAAGATTCTCGACCACAACGGCAAAGTACTCATTGACAATGAGCCGGAAAAGAGACAGGTAATCAAGGATTCCACAGCCTTCCTTGTGACAGATGCCATGGCTGACTCTGTTGTGAGCCAGAGCCTCTACGCCACACCTGGTTCACAGCCCAGCACTACCAGTGCCGCGGCAGCTGTTCCCGGCATGTCCACCTCCGGAAAGAGCGGTACCACCACAGGAAACAATGACCTCTGGTTTGTTGGCTTTACCCCCTACTATACGGCAGGGATCTGGACAGGCTATGACAACAATGGAAGCATTACCGGAGGTACCTCCTACCACAAGGCTATCTGGCGCAAAATCATGACCCGCATACACGAGGGACTCTCCGATCCCGGCTTTAAGGTACCGGACAGCGTGGAGCAGGTG
>JAHZAR010000184.1 GCA_019423835.1 Clostridiales bacterium
GTCTGACTCCCGGGGAGAGCATTACAATCTATCCGTATCTCTACCATGATTTCGAGGTGGAAAAAGGAAGCGGGCCGGTGCTGTTAGGAGAGGTAAGCCAGTGCAATGACGACAATACGGACAACCGGTTCTACGAAAAGGTGGGACGTTTCCCGGCTATTGAGGAGGACGAGCCGCCGTACCGTCTGCTCTGCAACGAGTACCCGAACGCAGAGTAGTTTTTAGCTTCCCTGCAGGCCCTGCCGCCTGCCCGGCAGAATAATAAAAAGGAGAGGAGAAACAGCCATGTATGATGTGACAGCGATAGGAGAACTTTTAATTGATTTTGCCTCTGCAGGAGCAGATGAGGAAGGATACCCTTCCATGAAGGCTAACCCGGGCGGGGCGCCGGGCAATTTCCTGGCTGCCCTGAACCGCTACGGCGCCAGGACTGCCTTTGTAGGCAAGGTGGGCGACGATGTATTCGGCCGCCTTCTGATTGGAACACTTAAGAAAGCGGGGATCGAGACCAGAGGAATTATCCTGGACAGGGATGTGTTTACAACCCTCGCCTTCGTCACCTTCTCTGAGGGAGGGGAGCGCTCCTTCAGTTTCGCAAGGAAACCGGGAGCCGATACCTGCCTGCGCTTTGAGGAGGTGGACCTTGCCCTGATCGACGAGAGCCGCGTGTTTCACTTCGGAACGCTCAGCCTGACCGATGATCCGGCCAGGACGGCCACCAGAAAGGCGGTCGAGTATGCAAAAGAGAGGGGGAAGATGATCACCTTTGATCCGAACCTTCGCCTCCCTCTGTGGAAAACGAAAGAGGAGGCGAAGAGAGAGATCCTCTGGGGACTTTCCAGGGCGGACGTGGTGAAGATCAGCGATGAGGAAACGCAGTTTCTGTGGGGAGAGATAAGCCCTGAGGAGGCAGCCGGCAGGCTGATTTCTGAGTACGGGGTAAGGCTTGCCATGGTTACGCTGGGATCGAAGGGCTGCTGTCTGTCAAACGGACATGCCTCTGCCCGCGCCGTCTGCCCGAAGGTAAGGCCGGCAGACACCACAGGGGCAGGAGACATATTCGGGGGCAGCGCGGTGAGCCAGCTTTTAAGGACAGGAAAAAGACCGGAGGAGCTGAGTGAGGAGGAGCTTTACCGGATTGGCGCCTTCGCATGTACGGCTGCCAGCCTCTCCACAGAAAGACCGGGAGGAATCCCGAGCATTCCTTCCGAGGATGAGGTGGAGAAAGCCATCCCGCCAAAGGGGGAGTGTGACAATGCTGAAAGTGATCATTGCTGACGATGAAAGACTGATCTGCCGGCTGGTTCAGGCTCTCGGCGACTGGGAAGTCCTTGACATGGAGGTGGCAGGGCTTGCGGAGAACGGACTTGAGGCTCTGGCGCTGATAGAGAGGGAGAGGCCGGACATCCTGATCACCGACATCAGGATGCCGGGCTGCGACGGCCTGGAGCTGATCAGGCGGGCGAAGGAGCTTCGCCCGGAGCTGGAGATTGTGATCATCAGCGGGTATGCTCATTTCGAGTACGCCCAGACAGCGATCCGGTATGGGGTCGGAAATTATCTGCTCAAGCCCATCAAGAAAGATGAACTGATGGAAACTCTCAGAAAGATGAAGGAGCGGTGCGAGGAGAGGACTGCCGGCCGGGAGGTTGGGGAGGCTAGGTACAAAAAGAGTCAGAATGACCTGAAGCGGCTGAGAAACAGCCTCATTGACGATCTGCTGTCTGCCCAGCCTCCTGTCCTTACAGACCAGATTCTCAGGGAAACCTACTATTTCGACTTCTCAGAAGGGCAGGCGTTTCTGGTGAAGCTGGACTGCCGGGCAGGCGCCTTTGGAACTTCTGCTGAGGTTGTCAGGGAAAAGGTTCAGGAGATTCTGAATGCAGGGCTTAAAGGGCTTTGCAGCGATGTGATTTTTTGCTTCAAAGGCTATACGGGATATGGTTTGTTAAGCTGCGGCTCCGACAAAAGAGAACAGGTGAGAAAGGCATTCCGCTTCTGCCTGGGACAGCTTGAGGCGGGAAACGGGATGTTTGGCCCTGTGCGTTTTTCAGCCGCTCTGGGAGACTGGACAGGGGAGGCCGGACACCTGTCTTCCTCCCTGAAGGAAGCCCAGGACGCTCTGGCGGAACGGCTGATAGAAGGAACAGGCCGGCTGTTTGAGCATGTTCCGAGATCTTCCGGGCTCCCGGTCCAGGAGATCCTGGACCGCTATGCCAGGGATATGGAACATGCCATAGAAACACTGAATGTCAGGGAAGCGGCAGAAGCGGTAGAGACCATGCAGGAGAGGGTTCTGACCCAGGAGGGAGTCTGCGGAAGGGAGATTTTTGGTCTGGTGCTTTCCGCAGGCCGGCTG
>JAHZAR010000185.1:0-890 GCA_019423835.1 Clostridiales bacterium
GGAAGTCTATTGACATTAAAAATTTTCATTACTATAATATGTAGCATACGACAGAAAAAGTGTAGTATGCGACAATTAAAGAGGGAGGTGAAACGATGGAGAGGCAGAGCATAGGTTCGCTGGTGAAGATTCTCAGCGAAACTATGGGACAGCGAGTGAACCGGGACTGCAAAGGCTTTAATCTGACCATGCAGCAGATGCGGATCCTTCATTTTCTGAAAGGCAGGGAGGGAAAGCAGGAAACCAGCCAGAAGGAGATCCAGGATCACCTGCGGATCGCTCATCCTACTGTTGTCAGTATTCTGCGGCTTATGGAGAGTAAAGGCTTCATTGAGATCTCGGTCAGCGACAGGGACAAGAGAATGAAAATCGTCACCCTGACCGGACAGGAGGAAAGCTTCGTCAAAGAGGTGATCCGGGGCGGCCAGGAGATGGAAAAGCGCCTGATCAGAGGCTTCAGCCAGGAGGAGCAGGAAACTCTCCGGAATTATCTCCGGAGGATGTATGAAAACATCACTAAGGAAGAATAAAAGGCAGTTCTGCTTTTTATGATGGGTAAAAAAGTACAGAAAATAACAAGAAAGGAAGAATTATATGAATCGGCTGCTGTTTAAATCCATACGTGAGTATAAAAAGCAATCAATTTTAACACCGCTGTTCGTAATTCTTGAGGTGTTCATGGAGGTCCTGATTCCCTTTCAGATGGCGAAGATCATTGATGAGGGAATTCAGGGACAGAATCTCGGCTATGTGATCCGGATGGGCATTCTCATGGCTCTGGTAGCCATGCTGGCTCTGATGTTCGGCGCGCTGGCCGGAAAGTTCGGCGCCCAGGCGGGGGCCGGCTACGCGAAGAATCTGCGCCACGACATTTTTTATAAGGTGCAGAG
>JAHZAR010000185.1:900-2378 GCA_019423835.1 Clostridiales bacterium
AAAATATCGATCACTTTTCCACATCCGGACTGGTGACCAGGCTGACCACGGACATCACCAACGTGCAGATGGCATACATGATGACCATCCGTATGCTGGCCCGGGCGCCGATTATGATTATCCTGTCCTGGATCATGACTATGACTATCAATGTAAAAGTGGCCATGATTTTCCTGGTAGCCATTCCGGTGCTGGGATTTGCCCTGATCTTCATCGCCAAGACGGCCCACAAATACTTTGTGCAGGTTTTTGACGAGTACGATGTGCTGAACAACACCGTACAGGAAAACGTCAACGCCGCCAGAGTGGTCAAGGCCTATGTACGGGAGGATCATGAGATCAAGAAATTCCACGGGATTTCCGGTATTGTCTTCCGGCTGTTTACCAAGGCTGAGAAGATCGTAGCCTTCAACAACCCGGTGATGATGCTGGTGATGTACTCCGTGATTATTCTCATCGTCCTCATGGGCGGCAAGGATATCGTTGTGGGCACCATGGAGGCCGGAGAACTGACCAGCGTGCTGGTGTACGCCCTGCAGATCCTTTCTTCTCTGATGATTGTGTCCTTTGTGTTCGTGCTGAATATGATCGCGGGAGCCTCCACAGACCGTATCGCGGAAGTGCTGCGGGAGGAGCCGGATCTGGCCAACAAGGAGCAGACTGTAAAGGAAGTTCCCAACGGAGATATTGTCTTTGACCATGTGGATTTCAGTTATGCGGGAGAGGGCGGCAAGCTGGCCCTGAAGGATGTGAACCTGCATATCAAATCCGGGCAGATGATCGGTATCTTTGGAGGAACCGGAAGCTCCAAGAGTTCTCTGGTGCAGCTGATCCCCAGACTTTATGACGTCACCGGCGGTTCCGTAAAGGTAGGCGGCATCGATGTGCGGGATTACGATATGGAGGCTCTCCGGGATCAGGTTTCCGTGGTTCTGCAGAAGAACGTGCTGTTTACCGGAACGATCTACGACAATATCCGCTGGGGCGATGAGAACGCCAGCGATGAGGAAGTAGAGAGAGTCTGCAAGCTGGCCCAGGCCGACGGCTTTGTAAAAGAATTTCCGGACGGTTACCGGACCATGATCGTCCAGGGAGGAAATAATGTGTCCGGCGGACAGAAGCAGAGGCTGTGTATTGCCAGAGCTCTGCTGAAGAAGCCTAAAATTCTGATCCTGGATGATTCCACCAGCGCTGTGGATACCAAGACCGACGCTCTGATCCGCAAGGCATTCCGGGAAGAGATCCCCGATACCACCAAGATCATCATTTCCCAGAGAGTTTCCTCCATTGAGGACGCGGATCAGATCATTGTCATTGACAACGGCCAGATCAACGGCGTGGGCACCTCCGAGGAGCTCCTCAAGACCAACCAGATCTATCGGGAGGTTTATGAATCTCAGGTGAAAGGGAGGGAAGAATAATGGATAGAAATAATGCCAAAGCCCGGGTTACTAAAAATACATTAAAGACAGCTGCCC
>JAHZAR010000186.1:0-2043 GCA_019423835.1 Clostridiales bacterium
TATTCAGCCCGATGCCCGTATGGAAACAGGCGTGGTCAGCGAGAAGATCAAGAGGGGAAAGCATACCACCCGCCATTCTGAGCTGTTTTTCGTGGAGGAAAACACCTATATGATGGACACGCCGGGCTTCAGCTCCATGTATATTGAGGATATTAAGCCGGAGGAGCTGAGGGAATACTTCCCGGAATTTGCCCGGGAGGAGGAAGGATGCCAGTTTCTGGGCTGTGTCCACGTGGGAGAACGGGTATGCGGAGTGAAGGAGGCAGTGAAGGCGGGACGGATCAGCCGCAGCCGCTATGACAATTACCTGCTTTTGTATAAGGAGCTGAAGGATAAAAGGAGATATTAGACTATGATACGATTAGCACCGTCAATTTTGGGAGCAGATTTTTCCCGTCTTGGAGAGCAGATTCGGGCTGTGGATGAGGCCGGAGCCCAGTATATTCATCTGGATGTGATGGATGGGGCCTTTGTGCCCAGCATTTCTTTCGGGATGCCTGTAATTCAGAGCCTCCGCCCGCTGACAGAGCGGGTATTTGACGTCCATATGATGGTGGAGGAGCCGGGACGATACGCGGAGGATATGAAGAAGGCGGGAGCCGATCTGATCTGTGTGCACCAGGAGGCCTGCTGTCATCTGGACCGGACAGTGAGCCAGATCAGGGAGCTGGGTCTGAAGGCTGCTGTGGCTCTGAACCCGGCAACCCCTGTATCCACCCTCTCCTGTATCCTGGGAGAACTCGACATGGCGCTTATTATGTCGGTAAATCCGGGTTTTGGTGGTCAGAGATTTATCCCCTACACTCTGGAGAAAGTGAGGGAGCTTCGCAGAATGAGTGATGAGAGAGGCCTTGATCTGGACATTCAGGTGGATGGAGGAGTAGGCTTTGACAATGTGCGTCAGGTAATAGAGGCGGGCGCCAATGTGATCGTGGCGGGCTCTGCAGTTTTTAAAGGAGATGCGGCTGCAAACACGCGGGCATTTCTGGAAATCTTCAGAGAGTACGAGTAATCCGGAAGACCTGGAAGCAGCGTAGACGGAAGCTGCGGCGGAAAGAACAGGAAGGACAGCAGGAAGAGAGAAGGAATAGGAGTGGCAGATTCAGAGAATACTGAGAAGAGAAGCATGGCAGCGCCGGAGCCTGAGGCGCAGAGGCAGGCGGAAAGGGAAAGCAGGGATAAGGCAGGAGAAGGCCCCGCTTCAGATGAAATTTGCCTGATCATTACCGGAGGAAGTGTGGACCTGGAATTTGCCCGGCAGTTTACAGGCGAAAGGAGATATGGCTGTGTAATTGCCGTGGACGCAGGTCTCGAGAGAACCGCTGCTCTGGGCATTACGCCGGATGAGATTGTGGGAGATCTGGACACGGTGGATCGCAGTGTGTTTGAAGACTACCGGCAGCGGCCGGAGGTGGAGCTTGAGATT
Organism: Clostridiales bacterium; assembly: GCA_019423835.1. Lineage (GTDB taxonomy): Bacteria > Bacillota > Clostridia > Lachnospirales > Lachnospiraceae > Otoolea. The sequence goes on from JAHZAR010000186.1 coordinate 1,427, forward strand.
CACCGGCCGGAAAAGGACGAAACGGATACAGAGCTGGCTCTCTGGACGGCAAAGAGGAAGGGATTTGCCAGGATAGACATTCTGGGAGCCCTGGGCGGGAGGATGGATCATGCTCTGGGAAATATCCAGCTTCTCTTCCAGGCTTTTGAGGATGGAATCAGAGCAGAAATCTATGACGAAAAGAACAGAATCTATCTGGCAGGTCCCGGCCGTACCGTGTTTTACCGGGAGGGGATTTACGGCAGATATATTTCCTTTCTTCCTCTGACCGAGTCTGTGGAGGGGATAACGCTTACGGGCTTTAAGTACCCTCTCTCAGACAGAGATATCCGGATCGGCACAAGCCTGTGCATCAGCAATGAGCTGACGGAAGAGGAGGGAGTTCTCTCTTTCAGGAAGGGAATCCTGATCTGCGTGGAGAGTCATGATTAGAGAGGCTTCCGCTCCGTCACGGGAGAGCGTTCCGAAAGAGAAAGTTTTGTCATAACTGACCTCTTAAAAAAACTGAAAACTGCATGTTTGAATGGGTACAGATCTGTGATAAGATACAGATTATCAGTAAGAGGAATGTCGGAGTCCGGCGGCTGTCCCGGAAAGGAACAGTTTGCTGGAGCCGG